>NZ_JACYHC010000424.1:0-5924 GCF_017152085.1 Staphylococcus sp. EG-SA-2 | reverse complement strand
CTGTTAATAATCTTTCCCACACTTACTAAGTTTTTGCAAAGTAATTTACACAACTGATGAAAAGATAAACTGACATTTTGTCTGCCCATATGGCTGTAAGGTATCAATAAACGTTTCCAATTATTTACTTGTTAAACAAATAGATATCTATATGTAATTTTTTGGTACTTATAAGTTCATTGTCATTATAGAACTTTAAGAAATCCACACGTTTTTTCACCTTAAAATCAAATAAGTCATAATAGAAACTTGATTTAGTAGAATGAAATTTTATATATCCTTTTTGTATATCTCCAGTTTCCGAATCATACATTTTATATTGATTTTGTATATTGTTTCTCGTTTTAAGATCTAGCTCTTGAGCTGTGGGTTTGATTTTAGCAGTAGTAATGACAAACCCTTTTTGTTGAAATCCATTTTTAAATACATTTATGCCTATTGACTTTTTTGTTGTTTTTCATTTTTTCGTGAAATGTGACTCCACCATATAAACAAGCGCTATTCTCACCTGCTTCTCCAACACAATTTGCTCCAAAGTGTACTCCGAATATATCTACATTTTTCCTTTGAATGTGTTTGCAATTTCCGAACTATTAAGCTCTTTTTTTAGACTATCTTTATTCAATTATTTAATTATAACATTAAATAATTATATAATAGTTGCTTGGTTTTAATTTTATCTTTAAAATTTAAGAAATTCACTTTCTGAATATACAGGTTTAATATTATATAACGCGGTTAAATCTAAGTCGGACTTGTTCTTTAGAGTTTCTGCTTTTGGAGTATATGTACTTGTTTGAGAAAAATGCTTAAATGAATTCCATAACGGAAAAAAGACATGACAATTAACACTAACATTGATCTAGAAATTTTCATTGATTATACTTTTTTCTTAGTATATAGATTTACATCAATATGACTTATATCATCAGATTTTAAAGTTTTATTGTCTTCATAAATTTTATCTATCTCATAGTCATTTTCTCCTTTTAAATCATAAATGTCGAATGAGTAATCTCTAGGAGTTTTCATATCAAATTCAATTAGACCTTTACTTATTTCGCTGTCTTTATAATAAATTTTATATTTATCGGACAATATTTTTCTGATCTTTATATCTAATTCTTGCAATGTCACATTTTTCTTATTTGTTCGTATTAATTCTGTTTCTTTTTGAATACCATCTACCCAAACATTAGCACCAATCACCCTTTCCTGTGCCAATTTTTCACTATTTAGTGTTGTACCTCCATATAGACATTCAGAAATATTTTCACTTATTTTTTCACACTTATAATAAAAAGATGCCCCATATATATCTACATTTTTATTTTTAAACTTCTGAGCTAAATCAGCAGTTGCAAACTTTACTCTCAAATCATTGCCACTATCACCTTGATTTCTAAATATTAAATCTTTTTCTCCACTTATTTCATCACTCTTAATATTTTCTTTAATGAATGGGTGATTATATTGACCATATGCATTAGCTAAAGCTAAATCTGTTAACTCACTTTTATCGTGTAAATCTTCTGCTTTCGCATATGATGTGAATGAAAGTAATAATGCTAAAAACGAAAATAATATTTTAATTTTATTAATCATTTTAAAACTCCTCAATATATTTCATTAACTTAATTATAAAACAACAAAAACAACTTTTAATATATAAATTTCGAACAATTTATGAATTTATACAAACATAAAATATAGGTTTCTAGAAATGGAATATTTATATTAAACCAATATTAAAAGATTTATATTCATAGATATCAGTTGCTATAGTAGTTAGAATGGAAATGATAGTTTAATAATGTACATTTTTTAAAAACCTAGACATAATTTTATTGAGGTGAACAATGAATCGTCTACACTTAATTGGACACATTCTATGAGAGTAGATTTTGTTAATTTAAGAAAGTAGGCGATTTTATTATGACTAGAGAAAGAAGATCATTTAGTTCAAATTTTAAGTTATAAATGGTTAGATTATATAAAAATGGTAAGCCTAGGAATGAAATTATACGCGAGTATGATTTAACACCTTCCGCGTTAGGGAAATGGATAAAGCAACATCAAAACACAGGTTGATTCAATCATCAAGATAGCTTAACAGATGAAGAAAAAGAGCTGATTAAATTAGGCAATGAAGTTCAACATATAAAAATGGAGAACGATATTTTAAAGCAAGCAGCGCTGATCATAGGACGAAAATAGAAGTCATTCAAAAGAATGCACATCAATATTCAGTTCCGGCAATGTGTAAAGTCCTAAAAATACCAAGAAGTACCTATTATGATTCTATAAAAAGAAAAGATAATAAAATCACTAAAGATGATTCAAACGTAGAACGTGCTGTCATAAATATTTTTAATTCTAATAGAAAAGTCTTTGGTGCAAGACGAAAGATAGCTCGTATCATGAAAAAACATAATCTAGTTTCTGTTTATACGAAAGCTAAATACAAAAATTATCCAAAAGAAACTAATGAAAAACGAATTAAAAATCATTTGAATCGCGCTTTTAATAGAGAACAACCAATGGAGACATTAGTAAGTGATTTGACATATGTAAAAGTCGCAGGAACATGGCATTACATATGTTTATTTATAGATCTATTTAATAGAGAAATTGTTGGTTACAGTGCAGGTAAAAATAAGGACGCAAATTTAGTATCAAAAGCAATCAGCAGAATAAATCATAATCTTGAACAAATCAACCTGTTCCATACCGATAGAGGCAAAGACTTTGATAATCATTTGATAGATGAAGTCCTAGAATCCTTTAAAATCAAATGTTCATTAAGTACCAAAAGTTGTCCTTATGATAACGCAGTTGCGGAAGCAACGATGAAAGCAATGAGATCTGAATTTGTAAAACAAATGTAATTTGAAAACTTAGAACAGTTAGAAACAGAATTATTTGATTATGTAAATTGGTATAACAATTTTAGACTACATTCTTCATTACAGTATTTGACGCCAGTGGCATTTAAAAATCTACATATGAAAAATGTCTAAAAAAATGTTGACATACCAGGTTATAGAATACCAATTGGAAGTATTTATGAGTTTCATCGAAGATGTTAAACTGTCCAGCTTAATTTGACAATCTAAATGTAAAATCATTAATAATTAAACAAAACTTAAAATATTTAACTTTTTGTGATTATTCCACATTATCTTATCTGCTCTTTATCACCATAAAAATAGAAAAAACAAGATTCCTAAAGAATATAGGAATCTTGTTTCAGACTGTGGACAAACTGATTTTTTATCAGTTAGCTTATTTAGAAAGTTTTATTTAAATTACAGTTTCTATATTTTATTAGATCACTATTTTAGCTCTTGTTCAAGTAATCATTTTTCGCCAAAAACTTTATATTGAATAGCTTCTACATTAAATACTTTATCAATGAGATCATCTACATCTTTAAATTCAGAATAATTTGCATACGGATCTATAAAATAAAATTGTGGTTCTTCACCAGAAACATTAAATATTCTTAATATTAAATATTTCTTCTTATACTCTTTCAAAGCAAACATTTCATTTAGCGACATAAAAAATGGTTCCTCAATATTAGAAGATATAGATGTTTTAATTTCAATAAATTTTTCTATAGCTTCATCTGTATTTGTTGGATCAAAAGCTACTAAATCATAGCCATGACCGTGTTGAGAGCCTGGATTATCATTTAAAATATTCCTAAACTGTTCTTTCTTATCTTCGTCTATTTTATTATCAATTAGATCATTAAAGTATTTTAGCGCTAATTTTTCTCCAACTTTACCGGTTAATTTATTCTCTTTATTTGATTTTTCAATTTCTGAATCATTTTTAGTAGTCTTTGATACACCTTTTTTATATTTTGGAATTACTCCTTTAGGTGCTTCCACTTGCTTGAGTGTCTTATCTATTTGTGCTATTCTAATTTCTTCAATTTCACTATCTTCCTGTATTTCGTCTATTCTATTGACTAAGCCATCATAGAATGTTTTTGTAACTTTTGAAGCTAATTCATTAAATAGTTCTAAAAATTTCTTTAAATCATATAGCATTTCTTCTTCTGTGAACCCTTCATTCAAATCATAATATTTGATTCTTATTGATCCATGAGAATATCCTGATGGGTAATCATTTTTTAAATCATAAGATGAATCTTTATTTTCTGCGTAATAAAATCTTCCAGTATTAAATTCATTTGATGTAATATATTTATTGAGTTCGGAAGATAAAGTTAATGCTCTTTGTTTTGCAGCATTTTTATCCCGCGGAAACATATTACTTATCTTTGACCATCCTTGATTCAAAGATAAGTATATGCCTGCTCCTTCTGGATGAAAAAGATATACCAAATAATATCCATCCTTTGATTCTTTTGTTATATTCTCATCATATATTGAAATCCAAGGAACTTTACTATAGTTCCCAGTAGCAACCTTCCCTACAACTGAATATTTATCTTCTTTTATATGCGCTTTTAACTGCTTGGGTAACTTATCATGGACTAAAGTTTTATATTGATCACCTTTATCCCAATCAGATTTTTTAACTACATTATTGGTACGTTTCTCTTTAATTAATTTAAGGACCTGTTTAAAGTTGTCTATCATTGGAAATTCGCTCCTATTATAAAATATATTATGTCTCATTTTCTTCAATATGTACTTATTTATATTTTACCGTAATTTTACTATATTTATTTACAGAAATAATTTTCTCAAAGCTAAAACTTTGCTTCACTATAAATATTCACTATAAAGAATATTTCGATATTATTTACTTGAAAGACTGCGGAGGCTAACTATGTCAAAAATCATGAACCTCATTACTTATGATACGCCTCTGCGTCTCGGTTAGTGATGCGGTTTTTAAACTACGGATCAATTTAATATGTTTAAGATTATCTTTTCTTTGTTATTGCAATCATAATTAAATTACCATTAGTATAAGTTTATTATTTTGGTTAGTTCAGTTTTAATAGCTTTTTTCAAACTAATAGGAAATTCTACTTTGACATTGGCACCACATGTGACTATTAATTTAGCTATAAAATTTATATCTTGCATGTTCACTTTTGATTTAAACAAATATGTCTCTTCGTTAATATTTTCAATCATATAGTCACTCCACAAGTATCCTTTCAAGATATTTAATCCAATAATATTACTTCTAATTTGTATATCAATCGTATTTTCGTTTTCAACCATAAACTGTTGAAAATTCTGCATAGTTATTTCATTACATTCTTTAGTTTCTCCCATTTCATATACTTCTTTTATTTTAGAAATGTTTAACAACTTTACTAATTTTGATGCTATATTAACAACAACGAAGTACCATTGTTGATTTTTATATAAGATACCAATACCTTTATATTGTTCTTTCAAATAGTTTTGTGAATAACAGATTTTAAATGACTTACTACCAATTGTTAATCTAATGATTTCATTAAATATCTTATAACTTTTGAACTGATATGTATCTTCATTAAAATATTGAAATATCTCATTATACTGGTTTATCAATTCTTTTTTATTCGAATTATTATATAACTTTTTTAATATTTCTTGATATTCTGTTTGAAAAGGTAACTTACTAACATTGGAGATACTTGAAAGTGTAAATACTAAAGCTTTCAATTCTTCGTCTGTGATTGCTATTTTCGTTTGGTTTCGATTACCTATGGTCATATAACCGCCATTTTTCCCTGTACTACTATATAAAGGCACTCCTAATGCTTCAATTTCCTTTATATCCCTTAAAGCAGTACTACGAGAAATATTAAATTCTGACATTAAATCATTTAACTTGAAATTCCTTTTTTCATTACAGTATTCAATCATATGATATAATCTAACAGATTTTTTCATTATTATTCCCCTTTTAGTATCAATAGGTGACACTAATACAGTATATAC
>NZ_JACYHC010000423.1:0-5925 GCF_017152085.1 Staphylococcus sp. EG-SA-2 | reverse complement strand
GAGTAGATGAGAATGAATTTAATGTTAAAGCATTAAAAAGCATATTAGTATACTTTAAAGATATTCAATATTCTAAAAATAGCTGGGTAGTCCCACAAGAAAGTCAATTTTTAGAGTCTGATAAAAATTATTTTACTGAAGGTAATATCAATCTTGGCCTTGCACATGGAGTGCTAGGACCGATGTCTTTATTTGCATTATGCGTGATTAAAGGAATTACGATTGAAAATCATCAGCACATATTAAAAGACATGTACAAATTTATCATGGACGAAAAATTTTGTAACCACGAAAGATGGTTGCAGCGTTACGATTTAATTTCTGAACGTAATCATTTCAATTTTATTCGGAATGGTTGGTGTTATGGCAATACGGGTGTAATGACGACGTTGTTTTTAATCGGCCAAGCATTACAAGATGATGAAATAATTAAAATGTCTAAAAAAGTGATGCTACAAGTAGTAAATGATAAAGATGAAAATTTAATAAGTCCAACTATTTGTCATGGATTGTCATCACAAATATTAATGTTAACAATTATGAATTTGAATTTTGAATTAAATGAAGTGTCTGATTATATCACTGTATTAATAAATAAACTGATTTCTCATTATAAGGAAGATTATCTGGTGAATTTTATAGACATTAATGAAAATAAGCAAGATGTATTTAAAAGTAGGAAAGTTGGCCTTTTAGAAGGTGAATTAGGGGTCTATCTAACATTGATGACACTGAAAAATACAAAAATTCTCAATGAAAAAAATTGGACCAATGCGTTTTTAATTAGCTGAATGGAGGCGTATATCATGGGAGAAAATGTATTGATTTGTTTGTGTGGCTCAGTTAATAGTATCAATATTAGCCACTATATTATTGAATTAAAATCAAAATTTGATGAAGTAAATGTAATCGCGTCAACAAACGGTAGAAAGTTTATTAATGGTGAAATATTAAAGCAATTTTGCGATAACTATTATGACGAATTTGAAGACCCTTTTTTAAATCATGTAGATATAGCAAATAAACATGACAAGATTATTATTTTACCTGCGACTTCTAATACGATTAATAAAATTGCAAATGGTATATGTGACAATTTATTATTAACTATTTGTCATACAGCTTTTGAAAAACTTTCTATATTTCCAAATATGAATTTACGAATGTGGGAAAATCCAGTTACTCAAAATAATATTCGATTATTAAAAGATTATGGTGTATCAATATATCCAGCAAATATTTCAGAAAGTTATGAATTAGCGTCAAAAACATTTAAAAAGAATGTTGTCGCACCTGAACCATATAAAGTTCTGGAATTCATTTGAGATTAGAATATGAAAATCATAAAGCGCGCTATTATTAGTTTAATAATATTGAGTCTTTTAATATCTATTACAATGAGTAATGCATCAGCGTCAGAAGAACTATATTACAGTGTTGAATACAAAAATACAGCAACATTTAACAAGTTAGTTAAAAAGAAGTCCTTAAACGTTGTCTATAATATACCGGAATTACATGTGGCACAGATTAAAATGACGAAAATGCATGCTAATGCTTTAGCAAACTATAAAAATGATATTAAATATATCAATGCCACATGTTCAACTTGTATTACTAGCGAGAAAACAATAGACAGAACATCAAATGAGTCATTATTTTCAAGACAATGGGATATGAATAAAATAACCAATAATGGTGCATCGTATGATGATTTGCCAAAACATGCTAACACCAAAATAGCAATCATAGATACAGGTGTGATGAAAAACCATGACGATTTGAAAAATAATTTCTCGACTGATTCTAAAAATTTAGTACCTTTAAACGGTTTTAGAGGTACTGAACCGGAGGAAACAGGTGATGTTCACGATGTCAATGATAGGAAAGGACATGGCACGATGGTGTCGGGTCAAACGAGTGCTAATGGTAAGTTAATAGGTGTTGCACCGAATAACAAATTTACAATGTATCGCGTGTTTGGTAGTAAAAAAACAGAACTGCTTTGGGTATCAAAAGCGATTGTTCAAGCTGCAAATGATGGAAATCAAGTCATTAATATTAGTGTTGGTAGTTATATTATTTTGGACAAAAATGACCATCAAACATTTAGAAAAGATGAAAAAGTAGAATACGATGCGTTACAGAAAGCAATCAATTACGCCAAGAAGAAAAAATCTATCGTTGTTGCTGCAGCTGGTAATGATGGTATTGATGTCAATGACAAACAGAAACTAAAATTACAGCGTGAATATCAAGGTAATGGCGAAGTGAAAGATGTTCCTGCATCTATGGACAATGTCGTTACAGTAGGATCTACAGATCAAAAGAGTAATCTATCTGAGTTTTCCAATTTTGGTATGAATTATACAGATATTGCTGCGCCCGGAGGATCATTTGCTTATTTAAATCAATTCGGTGTGGATAAATGGATGAATGAAGGGTATATGCATAAGGAGAACATTTTAACTACTGCCAATAACGGAAGATATATTTATCAAGCTGGAACTTCATTAGCCACACCTAAAGTTTCGGGAGCACTAGCTTTAATCATTGATAAATATCATCTTGAAAAACATCCAGATAAAGCGATTGAATTGTTATATCAGCATGGGACATCTAAGAATAATAAACCATTTAGTAGATATGGGCATGGTGAGCTTGATGTGTATAAAGCATTAAATGTAGCAAATCAAAAAGCAAGTTAATAAATCAAAGGAGTTTTTGATTATGGCAAAATTAGTTACTGAAAACATTTCGAAACGGTTTAAAAATCAAGATGTATTAAAGCATATTAATATCACTTTAGAAAATAACGAAGTTTATGGATTACTTGGTATTAATGGAGCCGGTAAAACGACACTTATGAAAATTATATGTGGCATACTTCAACAAGATTCAGGGGAAATTAAATTAGATAATAGACCAATGACACGAAATGATTTGCACAAAGTTGGTTCGCTTATTGAAACACCTGCGACATATAATCATTTAAGTGCACAAGATAATTTGAAAATTGTGTGTTTAAATGAAAGCGTTGATTTCAGCGAAATTAATAGTGTTTTAAGCTTAGTCAATTTAAATGTCGATAAAAAGAAAAAGGTTAAGGACTTTTCTTTAGGTATGAAACAAAGACTTGGAATTGCAATGGCATTAATTAAAAAGCCAGAAATTTTAGTATTAGACGAACCATCTAATGGTTTAGACCCATATGGAATCCAAGAACTTAGAGAACTTCTAAAATTATTAACAGAACAAGGTACTAGTATTATTATTTCAAGTCACATTTTATCTGAAATCCAAGTTTTAGCAGATCATATCGGTATTATTCATGAGGGTGAGCTAAAATATCAGCAAAGAAATAACAAAGATGAAAACTTAGAAGAGATATTCTTCAAAATAACGAAAGGTGATTACAAATGATACATTTAAAGATAGAAGGTATCAAATTTAAAAATTCTTTCAGTATGTATGTTTTATTAATAAGTCCGCTGGTATTTCTTTGTTTTGCTATTTTCACAGTCTTATTCGCCAAAAGTAATACGGGAACAGCGAATAGTGTGTCACCATATATAACTTTACTATTTAATATTTGGCCAATTGCTTTCATCCCGATTGTATTATGTATGGCTTGTAATTCGTTATTTAAAATTGAAATGAGAAATAAATCATTTAATTATTACTTAAGTAATAATTGGTCGATTACAAAAGAAATAAGAGCAAAGATTTTCATTTTATCAATAGCATTTTTGGTACATTGCTTTTTAGTATTTATTATTGCTTATATAGGTGACCTAATTATTAATCCACATCCGGTTAATGCTATGTTGTTATTGGTGACAATATTGTTGATGTATGTAGTATCTCTACCATTGATACCGCTCAACTTTTTATTAACTCGATACTTTGGTGTGTTCGTATCAATATTAATAAACTTAGTATTATCAGTCATTTGTGTCTTGTTTTTAACATTGAAGAGTTTATTTTGGGTGTTGCCGTGGGGGATAATGCAGAGAATCCCGCTTATTACGCTTGGTATACTACCTAATGGTTTAGTTGTAAACCATAATTCAAAATACTTTAATGATCTCAATGCCTTATATATTTCGATTATTGTTAGCATCATTATTTTCGCGATAGTAACATTTTTAAATAATAAGAAAAGTTGGCGATTAAAATGATAATTAACGAATTAAAGTCATGTAAGTTGAAATTTTCTAAGCAAGCGCTCACATTTGTACCCATTATTGTAACCATATTGTTTATATTATTTATAAATTGGTATTTAAACGTAAATTTATGGAATGGTCGACAAATAAGTTTGTTTACAGCGAGTTTTAATGCAATTACATCGCTATTAATTTCTATAAACGTCTATCAAGTTATCAATTTTGAAGAAAATATTGGTCACTTTAATCATATTTTAGGAAAAGCTAATAGGCTAAATTGGTTAAATGCATCAATGATTTTTACTTATACTATTACAGCCATATGTATTCTATTAGCATCAATTAATTTATTGTGGCATTCACATGATATGAAAATAACACTTATGTTTATAGGCGTATCATTGTTTTTCAATGTAATTATATTACTGCTACTTTTTATTTTTAGTATTTTCATTAAAGATGTAATGGCTATTGTTGTCGGAGTTTTAATGTTTATTTTTAACGTTTATTTTGGATTAGAAGTGCTTGGAGATCATTCGTGGTTCTATTTACCAATCACATATGCTACACGTTACGTTTATATGTTTATCGAAGGGAGTATACCAGTTACATTAACATTGGCAATCTATATTATTATCACGTTGCTATTAGCAGTTTTACTCTTTAAAGGATTTAATAAATGGAGCGGTAGAACAATTAAAGATTAAAGATTGGGGCTCTAACGGTAAAAGAAATTTAGTTGCGTTGAAAAGGGAGGAAAGAGAACAGTTAAATATGAATACAAAATAATTTTGTTTTCGGACAGCAGGGGTATTAGACGCGATTGACAATGTCTGTTTAATTAAACGTAATGTTTATTTAAGCGATGAATATTAGGTGAAAAGTTTTTGAATTTGAATGTAATTGAGGTTTATTGATTAGACATTTTATTGAATTGCGTGTTATTATATAAATGTAAAAATAAGACGACATGCGCGAACATGTCGTCTAAGCAAGCCAAACGCTGGCTTCTAAAATATTTTTTTAACCATTCCAACTTGCCAAAGTTAATGCGGAATGGTTTTTTTATTTTCCGCTAATTGAAATAAAAATGACGTTTTAATATATTATGGGCTAGGTGGTTTGTAAGAAAGGGTTAGTTATTAATGTTTTATGAATTAAGGAAATTTGAGTTTAAGGTTTAATCAATTGTGATTTTGTTGATGAAGCGTTTAGTTAGAGTATTTTCGCCACCACTAGTTACTCCTTCTCCCACTTTACCCGAGACTGGAGAAGAGCTATCTGAAGAATAAATAGATACTTTTTGGCCATTTTGTAGTAAACCAAGACCTTTTAACTTCTCGGTTAGAGAATTCCATGTATTTTTAGCATCTAGCTTTTTGTTAAAGTCATCGTAGACATTTTCCTTAGTTAAATCAATTTGTTTTAATCCTTTAAAGTCTATAGATTGTGTTAGATGGCCTCCATCATCATTTCCAGGAGCAGAAACGCTGCTAGAATATCCATTGCTTAATAAATAAGTAACGTTGATTGTTTCGTACTCGTTACTTAAAATAATATCAGAATCATGTAATGAATCTTTAACTTTTTTCCATAATTGACCATCTGTCATTTTTTCTTCTGCTTTAGCCGTTTTAACAACTTTATTTGTATCTAATCCTAAGTATGAAGAATGTAAGCCTGTTCCTAATGTTGTTAATACTAAAGCACTTGCTACTAATGTTTTACCTAAAAATTTTGTATTCATTTTTATTGC
>NZ_JACYHC010000422.1:0-22862 GCF_017152085.1 Staphylococcus sp. EG-SA-2 | reverse complement strand
GTATTGCCAAAGCAATTTCGGGCAGTACGCAATATAAATTCAGACAATTGAATGCTGTAACTAACACTAAAAAAGATATGCAACTTGTTGTTGAAGAAGCTAAAATGTCTGGTCAAGTTATCTTGTTGTTAGATGAAATACATCGACTAGATAAAGCTAAACAAGACTTTTTATTACCTCATTTAGAAAATGGCAAAATCGTCTTGATTGGTGCTACAACTTCAAATCCTTATCATGCTATCAATCCAGCGATTCGTTCAAGAGCGCAAATTTTCGAGTTATATCCTTTAAATGACGAAGATGTGCGCCAAGCGTTAACTCGTGCAATAGAAGATGATGAGAATGGTTTGAAAACATATCAACCCAAAATTGATGAAGATGCCATGACCTACTTTTCTACACAAAGCCAAGGTGATGTTCGTAGTGCGTTAAATGCATTGGAATTAGCTGTATTAAGCGCAGATAATGACAAAGACGGTTATCGACATGTTACATTGCAAGATGCTAAAGACTGTTTACAAAAAGGTGCATTTGTAAGTGATAAGGATGGTGACATGCATTACGATGTTATGAGCGCTTTCCAAAAATCTATCCGTGGTAGCGACGTCAATGCCGCTTTACATTATTTAGCACGATTAATTGAAGCTGGAGATTTACCTACAATAGTTCGACGATTACTTGTAATTAGCTATGAGGATATAGGCTTAGCCTCACCTAATGCTGGTCAGAGAACACTTGCTGCTATTGAATCAGCAGAACGTCTAGGTTTACCAGAAGCTAGAATTCCACTAAGCCAAGCAGTAATCGAACTATGCTTATCACCTAAGTCAAATTCAGCAATGAGTGCCATTGATAGTGCATTGTCCGATATTAGAAACGGTCATGTGGGTCAAATTCCAAATCATTTAAAAGATGGACATTATCAAGGTGCTAAAGATCTAGGCCGATCTATTGGTTACAAATATCCACACCAATATGTTAATGGCTATGTTTCACAGCAATATTTACCTGATAAACTTAAAAACAAAATTTATTATGAACCAAAAACGACATCTAAAAGTGAACAACAACTCAAAGAAATATATAACAACTTACTTAAACAAAGGCCGTAAAAATAAGATTAAATCGATTACCTTTGATATTTTAGCTATAATCAAATCAAAACTGACTAGTATACGAGGCATATTCTACTATGCTTGCGAACTAGTCAGTTTTAGTTTTATGGTGTGGTTACACTTGCCTTACGTTGAAAATTATGACTTTCAAAATGAATTATTGCCCTTTGTCTTTAATGCGACGAACTGGAATATCTTTTAATACGTCATTCACCACATAACTAGCACAAATTAATCCAACAACACTTGGCACAAAGGCATTTGAAGAAGGTGGCATTTGTCCTTTTCGATTGATAGCATTTTTATCTCCAACTATATCTTTTACATCTTCTCTTATGACAATTGGACTTTCATCTGAAAATACAACTGGAATCCCTTTACGAATTCCTAGTTTTTTCAATTTTTGACGAATAATTTTGGCCATTGGATCGGTATGTGTTTTAGAGATATCTGAAATTGTAAAACGTGTTGGATCTGTTTTATTTGCAGCACCCATACTGGAAATCACTTTAATCCCTCGGTCAAGACACTCTTTCATTAAGTGTACTTTGTACATTATTGTATCACTTGCATCTACAAAATAATCTATATCGTAGTTATCGAAAATTTCTTCATATGTCTCTTCTGTATAAAACATATGTAAGGGCGTGACTTTACAATCTGGATTAATTAATTTAATACGTTCTTCCATCAAAGAAACTTTACTTTGTCCTACCGTTGTAGTTAAAGCGTGTAATTGTCTGTTTACATTTGTAATATCAACATCATCTTTATCTATTAATATAATATGACCAATATTCGTTCTTGCTAATGCTTCAGCAGCAAATGAACCAACACCTCCAACGCCAAGTATGACAACAGTTTGTTGCTTCAATAAATCTAAACCTTGTTGTCCAATCGCTAGTTCATTTCTTGAAAATTGATGTTTCATTATTTTACCTCTTTCACTGATTTATACATAAGTACATAGTAACTTAAAATTTTATATTTAGCATTATCGCTTTGATTATTTTCCCAAAATTCAACGAGGAAACATTTATTAAACGCTATAAAACCCAACTAATTCTTTATTAAAAACTTAAAGAAACGCATAAAAATACGCAAGACAAAGTCTTGCGTATCGATAGAGTCCGTATTGCCGTAGTTATAATAGCTTGATCATTCGGCCTGTTATATACAGGTGGGTGCCCTGTTTCTTGTTTTGTACGTCCTTCATATAAGGCGTGTACGCTGCAAGAAAACCCATTGGGCTCCCTTGATCAAAGAGTGTTAGGCCCAAATTAAAAAGCAAACTTACGAACAACTCAGATGACTATCTTATGATGTTATATTACCACATAATTAAAATTAATGAAATTATAACAAACCAAAGTTTATTGATTTTTTAAAATTTAGTGACGAATTCGCAAAGAAAGTTCTTCTAATTGTTTATCAGAAACTTCACCAGGCGCATTCGTTAATAAACATGTAGCAGATGCTGTTTTAGGGAATGCGATTGTATCTCTCAAGTTTGTTCTATTAGTCAATAACATGACTAATCGGTCTAATCCTAATGCAATACCGCCATGTGGTGGTGCACCATATTTAAATGCATCTAGTAAGAAGCCGAACTGTTCTTGTGCTTGTTCTTTAGTAAATCCAAGAACTTCGAACATTTTTTCTTGTAACTCACCATCATGAATTCTGATTGAACCGCCACCTAATTCATAACCATTTAATACTATGTCATAAGCATTTGCCTCAGCTTCTTCTGGCGCAGTGCCAAGCTTAGCAATATCAGCTTCTTTTGGAGATGTAAATGGATGATGTGCTGCAACGTAACGTTTCGCATCTTCATCATATTCTAATAATGGCCAATCTGTCACCCATAAGAAGTTTAATTTTGTTTCATCGATTAAACCTAATTCTTTAGCTAATTTGACACGTAATGCACCTAAACTTTGTGCAACGACATTTGGTTTGTCTGCAACAAACATTACTAAGTCACCAGCTTCAGCACCAGTTAATGTAAGTAATGTTTCAACATTTTCTGTTTCAAAGAAACGTCCAATTGGACCTGTCAAACCATCTTCCACAACTTTAACCCACGCTAATCCTTTAGCACCATAGATGTTTACAAATTCTGTTAAAGCATCCATATCTTTACGAGTATATTGTTCAGCTGCACCTTTAGCGACAATTGCTTTAATTTCACCATCATTTTCAACAGTATCTTTAAATACTTTAAAGTCCATATCACGTCCTAATTGAGAAACGTCAATTAATTCCATTTCAAAACGTGTATCTGGTTTATCAGAACCATAGCGACGCATCGCTTCTTTATATGTCATGCGTGGGAAAGCGCCATTAATTTCAACGCCTTTAACTTCTTTAACAACTTTTTTAAGCATTTCTTCACCCATTTGCATCACATCTTCTTGATCTACAAAACTCATTTCAATATCGACTTGTGTGAATTCAGGTTGACGATCTGCACGTAAATCTTCGTCACGGAAGCATTTTACGATTTGGTAGTATTTGTCAAATCCACTAATCATCAATAATTGCTTAAATAATTGTGGTGATTGTGGTAATGCATAAAATTCACCATCATGAACACGAGATGGTACTAAATAGTCACGTGCACCCTCAGGTGTTGACTTCGTTAGTACTGGTGTTTCGATGTCAAAGAACCCTTCATCATCCAAATATTGACGAATAGAACGTGTAATTTGATGTCTCATTTTAAATGTTTGCGCTAACTCTTGACGACGTAAATCTAAATAACGGTATTTTAATCGAATATTTTCATCAACGTTAACATTTTCTTCATTTATAGAAAATGGTGGTGTCTCAGATTTATTAATCACTTTAATATTTGTAACTTGTACTTCAACTTGGCCAGTTTTAATTTTAGGATTAACTGTTTCAGGGTCACGCTTCGTAACTGTACCTTGAACTTCTACAACATATTCAGAACGTACTGTTTCAGCAATTTTCAATGCCTCTTCTGAAAATGCAGGATTAAACACGACTTGTACAATTCCTTCTCTATCTCTTAAATCAACGAAAATCAATCCACCTAGGTCACGACGATTGTTAACCCATCCTTTTAATGTAATTTCTTGTCCTAAAAATGCTTCAGTAACTAATCCACAATAAGTTGTTCTCTTACTCATATTTTAACGCCCTCTCTACTTCTTAAAATATTCGACTAATGCGTCTAATTCAATTGTTTCAGATTCACCAGTTGTCATATTTTTAACATCGATTTTATTATTTTCTAATTCTTGATCACCAATAACGATTGTAAACTTGGCACCTAAACGGTCTGCTTGTTTCATTTGTCCTTTAATTTTACGCTGTAAGTAGTCTTTATCTGCTTTAATACCATTATGTCTCAAATGATTTAATAACTTCACAGCATATCGATCTGCTTGATCACCCATTGTAACAATGAATAAATCTAAGTTTTCTTCAATATCTAATTCGATACCTTCTTCTTCAAGTGCAAGCAATAATCGTTCTATACTTAGCGCAAAACCAATACCTGTTTCACTTGGACCATCTAGCAATTCTAATAAACCATTATAACGGCCACCACCACAAAGCGTTGTAATGGCACCATCATAGTTAGGATTATCCATCATTAATTCAAATGCTGTATGTGTATAATAATCCAATCCACGAACTAAGTTAGGATCTTCAATATATGGAATACCTAAATCATCTAAATAAGCTTTTACTTGTTCATAATATGCCTTAGATTCCTCATTTAAGAAATCAGTGATTCTAGGTGCAGTCTTAATCGCTTCTTTATCACGGTCAACTTTACAATCCAAAATTCGCATCGGATTTGTATGCAAACGTGATTGACAATCTGAACAAAATTCATGAATTACTGGTTCAAAGTGTTTCACTAACGCTTCGTTATATTCTTTTCGAGACGCCATATCCCCTACACTATTAATAACAAGCTTTAAATGTTTTAATCCAAATGATTGATAAATATGCATAACCATAGCTAATACTTCTGCATCTACGCTAGGATTTTCAGCACCAATAGCTTCTACACCAAATTGATTAAATTGACGATAGCGCCCTTTTTGCTTACGTTCATATCTAAACATCGGTCCATTGTAATAAAGTTTAATTGGTTGGTTTGGATTACCTTGCATTTTATGTTCAATATATGAACGCACAACTGCAGCTGTTCCCTCAGGTCTTAATGTAATACTTCTATCGCCTTTATCTTTAAATGTATACATTTCTTTTTGTACGACATCGGTTGAATCACCAACACCTCTTGCAAAAAGATCTGTACTTTCAAAAATTGGTGTTCTTATTTCTTTATAATTATAAAATGTCATTAATTCATCTAATTGATTTTCAATGTAACGCCATTTCTTTGAATCTTCAGGTAAAATATCCTGCGTCCCTCTAGGTATTTTAATCATTTTGACATCTCCCTCGGCAAACTATTTTATTTAATTACCTTTTTAAAACTAAAACTATATACGATCACTTAACTTTGCATAATAAATCATAATTTTAAAAGCAAAAGAAAAAGCCCTTGCACAGCCTGAAACTGCACAAGGGACGAATATCCGTGTTGCCACCCTCATTGGTTTAAAAAACATGCCTAATTGTAATCATCATTACTTTTTATAAGCGTGCATTAAATAAACCCACTCAAAACGTTTAACGTACGTTTAACGGCTTTACTTTTCATAAAGCACCTCTTCTTGTGTTCAATGTATATAAACTACTCAGCATAATCTTTCAGTCTATGGATTATATTCCTACACAATCTTAGTTAGATTGCTACCTATTTCATTTACCATTTCAAGAATACTAACGGTTTTAGTTATAAAATTCAATATCAATGATAACTACTTTCACATATTTTTGCAAGCCCTACGCAGAAAAATAAATTTTAAGTCCATCAACAATTGCTTGTTCTAAAATTTGTCTATGTAATTGATCTTTAATCATCGTTTCATCAGTTGGGTTACTAATATAACCTAATTCTAATAAAACAGCAGGAACTTTTGTTTGTCTTAACACTTGATAATTTTCTTGTCTTGAACCGCGATTAGAAAGTAAACCTTTCTTCTGAATCGTAGCGTCTAACGTATCTGCTAAAGCTCTTTGATTATCATGATACCAATAAACTGTCATTCCATTTGCATTAGATGATTCTAATGCATCATTATGTATACTCAAATAGGCATCGCCTTTGATATCACGATTTTCTAGTGAAACATATGTATCGTCTGTTCTTGTCATCTTAACAGTTGCGCCTTCTTTTTCTAAAGTACGCTGCAATTCTTTTGCTGTTTTCAACGTATAGTCTTTTTCTAAACTTTTATATTTAGTATTGCTTGAAGCACCCTGGTCACTACCTCCATGACCAGGATCAAGCACTATTGTTTTACCTTGCAAAGGATTTTTCTCCTTCGTATTATCCGCGACAATATCTAAATTTGTGTGCCATCCAGCTATCCAACCTTTTTCATTACTGGATGTATCTTCAACTTCAATCCATTTACCTACTTTACCAATCTTTTTAAAATGGTCACCTTTCTCAACTTTATATATGACTGGATACGCAGCGTTTGGACCTGTACGTAATTCAGCATTTTCAGTTATCGTGATGTTCCCACTATCTTCACTATTGCTATTCAGCAATAAAAATAAAAAGATGATAAATAAGACAAAGGCAATCACTACTATTAGAGTACGTTTATTTTTAAGACCCTTTTTAGATAACCATGCCTCTATTTTTTTCATTGAATTTTGCCGTCCTGACTTTCATAAATAATAGTGACTGGACCATCATTATTTATGCTAACATTCATGTGTGTTCCAAATTCACCTGTTTTCACAGTAAGACCATACGCTCGTAGCGCATCATTAAAATACTCATAAATTTTTACCGCTTGATCAGGATTTTTAGAATTTGAGAAACCTGGACGGTTACCTTTTTTTACATCTGCATAGAGAGTAAATTGTGAAACTGATAGTATTTCACCATTCATTTGTTGGATATTAAAGTTTAATTTATTATTGTCATCTTCAAATAATCTTGCATTAGCAATTTTCTTTGCAATTACATCTGCATCTTGCTCTGTAGAGTTCTGACCGATACCGACTAATAAACAATATCCTTTTTTGATTTGATTATTTAATGTATCATTCGTCACCGATGCTTCTTTAACTCTTTGTACAACTACTTTCATATTTTGCACCTCTAGTTCCAAACTCTTGTTACTGTATAAACATCACCAAGTTGTTTGATCTTTTCTACCACACGATAAACATCATTCACGTTTTTCACCATGACACTAATATTTATTATTGCATTTTTATCAATATCTGAACGTCCTGAAACTTTAATTAAATTGCCGGCTGTCGAGCTAACAGCTTGTAGTACTTCATTCAACAAGCCATTTCGGTCATACGCAGTTACCTCTAAATCAACCTGATATTTTTGAGTTGCGTCTTTTGATTTTACCCATTCAACATTAATTAGTCGTTCAGTTTCGTTCTTAATATTTGGGCAATCAGTGCGATGTACTTTAATACCGTGACCTTTGGTGATATAACCTACAATATCATCACCTGGTATAGGATTACAACATTTTGACAACTTGATAAGTACATTTTCTAAACCTTCTACATAGACACCACTATCAGTAATGATGTTGTCTTTAATAGGCAATGATTTCGTAACTTCTTGTGCTTCATTTAAAGCACGTTGTTTATCTAAAATACGTTGTCTTTCAGTTAATTTATTAACAATCTGTAAGGATGTCACGCCGCCAAATCCTACAGCTGCGAATAAATCATCTTCATTTGCAAAGTTATATTTTTCATTAACAACCTGAATATTTTTCTCTGTCAAAATATCTTCGACTCTAAATCCTTGCTCTTTTATTTCAACTTCAACCATCATTCGGCCTTTTTCAATATTAGATGAACGATCTTGCTTTTTGAAGAAACTTTTAATTTTACCTTTGGCACTAGACGATTTAACAATTTTCAACCAATCACGACTTGGTCCATATGAATGTTTACTAGTACGTATTTCAACAATATCGCCTGTTTGTAAAATATAGTCAATTGGTACAATTTTGCCATTCACCTTGGCACCAATCATCTTATTACCTACTTCACTGTGAATCGCATAAGCAAAATCAATCGGCACAGCACCATATGGCAACTCAATAACATCACTCGCTGGGGTAAATGCGTATACTTTGTCACTCTGTAAGTCATATTTTAAGGTTTCCATAAATTCTTGAGCGTCAGACGATGTATGATCCGCTTCAGCTAATTCTTTTAACCAATTTAACTTATTTTGATAAGTTTGATCTTTTTCACTTACTTTTTTACCTTCTTTGTAAGCCCAGTGTGCTGCAACACCATGCTCAGCAATTTCGTGCATATCAAACGTTCGTATTTGGATTTCGAGCGGGTCTCCATTTGGACCTACTACTGTAGTATGCAATGACTGATACAAATTTTGTTTAGGCATTGCAATATAATCTTTAAAACGTCCTGGCATCGGTTTCCATAACGTATGCACCAACCCAAGTATCGCATAACAATCATTAATAGAATTGACAATAACACGTATCGCCAACAAATCAAAAATTTGATCAAATTGTTTTTTCTGCTTCATCATTTTCCGATAAATACTGTAAATATGTTTAGGTCTACCATTTATATCGCCTTCGATATTCATTCGGTCCATTTCAGTACGTATTCTATCAATAGCCGTTTCGATATACGCTTCACGTTCACTACGTTTCTTCTTCATTAAATTGACTATTCTAAAATATTGCACATTATCAATATAACGAAGAGCCGTATCTTCTAGTTCCCATTTAATTGTATTAATACCAAGACGATGTGCTAAAGGTGCATAAATTTCTAATGTTTCTCGAGAAATTCTAATTTGTTTTTCACGCGGCATGGCTTTCAAGGTACGCATATTATGTAATCTGTCTGCTAATTTCACCAAAATTACGCGTACATCTTTGGCAATCGCAATAAATAACTTGCGATGATTTTCAGCTTGTTGTTCTTCTTTTGAGCGGTATTTTACTTTTTTAAGCTTCGTCACACCATCAACAATTCGAGCAACTTCTTCATTGAACATTTCTTTTACATCTTCAAATGTATACGGTGTATCTTCAATTACATCATGCAAAAAACCTGCGACAATCGTCGGTCCGTCTAATCGCATTTCTGTTAAAATACCTGCAACTTGTATAGGATGCATAATGTATGGTAATCCGTTTTTTCGGAACTGACCTTTATGTGCTTCATAAGCAATATGATAGCTTTTTAAAACATACTCATATTCATCTGCTGACAAATATGATTTTGCTTTGTGAAGAACTTCATCTGCACTATATGGATATTCGTTGTTCATTATATGATACACCCCATTCATATTTATTACTTCGCCTTAAACAATGATTTAGGTACTCTTGTTGAATAGTATTTGTCCCACACCAATCATACGTCCGTCGACGATAAATATTTATCCTGTCGTCATTAATCGTAATATTAATTTTACTTGAGCGAGTTTAATTTGTATACTATTCCTACTTTTAAAACTTTTACAAAAATTCGACCTAAATCTACTGTTTCATTTTTTAAATATTAGTTCTATGATACTACAATTTATGAAATAAATAAACGATGTTATTAAGGTATAATGCTCAATCATCTAACATTTTCAGTAAATAAAAAATCCTAACATCTCATGTTAAGAAAACTTAAACAACTTTTTTAATTAAGTCATTGGTTCTTATACATTTGATGAAGGATTTCATTTGATAAAATTATATTATTTATTATTCGTCGTATGAGATTAAACTCATAACATCGTAATCTTTAATTTTTTCAATACCATTTAAATATTTCAATTCAATTATAAATGCAATACCTACTACGATACCGCCTAATTTTTCAACTAATTTTATTGCTGCTTCAATCGTACCACCAGTAGCTAATAAATCATCTGTAATTAACACACGTTGACCTGGTTTAATTGCATCTTTGTGCATTGTTAAAACATTTGTACCATATTCTAGGTCATACTCATAACGAATGACTTCACGAGGTAATTTCCCTTCTTTTCTAACAGGTGCAAAGCCAATCCCCATTGAATAAGCTACAGGACAGCCAATGATAAAGCCACGCGCTTCAGGTCCTACAACGATATCAACATCTCTGTCTTTTGCGTATTCTACAATTTTATCTGTTGCATAGCCATATGCTTCACCATTATCCATAATTGTAGTAATATCCTTGAAACTAACACCTGGTTTCGGCCAATCTTGAACTTCTGATACGTATTGCTTTAAATCCATTAATATTTCCTCCTAAATTGCTCACGACAATTGTGACTTTATCCAATTTTTTATTTCTGAAAAATCTTGATATAATAATTGCTTTTCAACATCCATACGTTGTTGTCTTAATTGATATACTTTGCTGGAATCAATCGATCTTTTATCAGGTTGTTGATTGATTCGAATTAAACCATCTTCTTGTGTTACAAATTTTAAGTCTAAGAAAACTTTCAACATGAATTTAAGTGTATCTGGTTTCACACTTAAATGTTGACACAATAACATACCCTCTTTCTGGATATTTGTTTCTTGTTTAGTTATTAATGCTTTATAACACTTTTTAAAAATATCCATATTAGGTATACCATCGAAGTAAATCGAATGATTATGTTGCAAAACTATATAAAGTTGAGAAAATTGCAGTTGTTGCAAGGAATTAGACAAGTCTTCCATTGACGTTGGTAAATCTCTTAATACTACTTTATCAGTTTGTTGTTTAATTTCTTCACCATAATAATATTCATTCGCATTTACTTTATCACTTTTAGGATGAATAAGCACGACAATATTTTCATCATTTTCTGTAAAAGGTAAACTTTTTCGCTTACTTCTATAATCTAATATTTGCTGTTCATTCATCGCAATATCTTGAATAATTATTTGCGGTGATTGATTACCATTCCATTCGTTGATTTGAACAGATCCTAATATATTAATTGGCTGTTCATCTTGTAACTCAGGTTCTAAGTGTCCATTTTGCCAAAATAGCGCGGCGATATTACTTTCACCAAGTGTCAATTTTAGATGATTTTTTTGTTGACCTATCGCCTTAACTGAAGAAACTGATAAATCATCCATTTCAAAAATAGGTCTAGAAAAATCTGTTCCGAAGGGTCTTAAACGATTCATATCACGAATATTTTTAATCGTTATATCATTTTCTGTTAATAATACGTCTACTGGCTTTACGGGATCTAACGAAGTTGTTTTAGATAATTCTTTCATCCATTTATTTAAACCTTCAGCTAACGATTCTATATTTTCAATATCCATCGTCATACCTGCAGCCATATGATGGCCGCCAAATTTAGCGATTAACTCTTGATGTGCTGATAGTATTTCAAACATCGACACTTGATCAATTGATCTGGCGGAACCTTTTGCATGATTTTGCTCCCTATCAATATTTAAAATTAATGTTGGCAAAGCAAATGTTTCGACAATTTTCGAAGCAACAATACCTAAGACACCTTCATGCCAATTTTCTTTTGCTAAAAGTAAAAATAAATCTCCCTTTTTAACTTTCGTTTCTGCCATAGCCATTGCTTCTTCTGTGATAGTTGCTACAATATCTTTTCTTTCACGGTTAAAATGTTCAACTTGTTCTGCTAAAAATGCAGCTTCTTCTTCGTCGTCAGTCATCAACAATTCGCAAGCTAATGATGCGTCATCTAAACGACCTACAGCATTAAGTCTAGGTCCAATAATAAAACCAATTGTTTCTTCATCAATATTGTCATTGTATCCCGCTTCTTTTAGCAATGCTTTAACAGAGGTCGGACATTGATCATTTAAGACTTTTAATCCTTGTTTCACTAATGATCGATTTTCATCAGTTAAGGATACTAAATCCGCAATGGTACCTATCGCAACTAATGCTTTAAAATAATCAGGTACATTTTCAATCAATGCTTGTGCTAATTTGTATGCAACACCTGCACCACACAATTGTTGGAACGGATAATTAAACGATGGATGCATTGGATGTACGATTGCATATGCTTCTGGTAATGTACTACCAATTTCATGATGATCAGTTACAATGACATCAACTCCTAAATCTTGAACCATTTTAATTTCATTATGACCTTGTATGCCATTATCAACAGTTATGATTAATGTTATGCCTTCATCATGAGCATTTCTAAATGCTAGTTCGTTTGGTCCATATCCTTCGGTAAAGCGGTTAGGAATATGCCATCCTACTTGTGCACCTAAAAGTTGTAATGTTGTCACTAAAATTGTAGTTGAGGTAACACCGTCGGCATCGTAATCACCATAAACTAGGATTTTCTCATCATTCGCTATCGCTCTTTTAATTCTTTCAATAGCCTTAGTCATATCGCTCAATTGCAATGCATCATGATTGACATCTGTGTCTGAAATGATGGATTCAATTGCTTGTTCATCAATAATCGATTTACTTTCTAATATTTTTTTTACGATTGGCGTTAACTTTAATTTTGATGTTAATTCATCACTTATGTATTCAGCTGGTTTAGTTAATTTCCACTTATACTTCGGTTTAATCATATATATTTACGCCTCATTTCCAAAAGACATTATATCTAAAATTACTTTAAATAAAAAGCACTTATCTAAATAATCAAGACTTTAATTATACCATTTTTTAAAAATGAATGCGGGAACTTATTTATATATATTTTGTTAAATTTAAATAAAGTAAAAAGCGGTATGTGAACTCTTTATTGTTTCACATACCGCTTAATTCATTTTAAACTAAAATCTTTTCATCGTTCGATTTCTTTTCTTTATATACAACTAATTTGTGTTTCGGCGATTTTTTCAACTGACGTTTTTTCATTATTCCCCATAGCGGAACGGCAATGAAGATTGAAGAGAATACACCAGAAATCAATCCGATAAATAATGCTAAAGTAAAGTTGAATATCGTAGGAGCACCGAAGAATAGTATAGCAACTACTACTACAATAACTGTTAATACTGTATTAATTGAACGTGTCATTGTCTGTCTAATTGATCTATTAACGATATCATCAATTTGTTCTGTTGTCGTAATCACTTTAACCTTTTGTAAGTTTTCACGTACACGGTCAAACGTTACGATTGTATCATTAATTGAATAACCGACAATTGTTAATACAGCGGCGATAAATGTTAAATCTACTTCAATTCTAAATAAACTGAAAATCGCTACTATAATGAATACATCATGTAATAATGCCAATACAGATGAAAGACCCATTCGCCATTCAAATCGTAATGATACATAGATGATGATACCTATCGATGCATAGATTAATGCAAGCATTGCATTTTTTGCTAATTCCTGTCCAATAATTGGTGATACAGTATTAATTTGAGGTGTGTCACCGAATTTCGATTTAATATTATCACTCAATTTATTATCTTGAGCACGCGTTAAATCGTCTTTAAATTGAACAGTTGCTACTTTATTATCTTTACCATTGATTTGAATTTGATCCGCTTTAAGTCCACTATCTTTTACAACTTGCTCAACCTTTTGTTGAGTAATTGCTTGTTTAGATTGGAAATCTACACGTGTACCACTTGAGAAATCAATTCCTAAGTTTAACTTGAAGATATAAAGAATAACTAAACCGACAACTACAATTAAAATACTTACTCCAATTAATGGCTTAGCTAATTTAACAAAATTCCATTTCTCGAATGAAGTTTTAAGGTCATGAACATCTACACCTTCATTAATATCATGTCGTTTATTCTTTTTAACACCAAATAACCAAAATTGATTTTTGAATATATTTGATGAAACAAGTAATGATAATAAGAATCTTGATAAGAACACGGCTGTAACAAAGATCATTAGAATACCTAATAATAACATTGTCGCGAAACCTTTAACTGAACTTTCACCGAAGAAGAATAATACTGCTGCGGCGATAACTGTTGTTAAGTTAGAATCAAAAATTGTTAGGAATGAACTTTTGTTTGCTTTAGAAAAGGCTTGCTTTATCGTTCTACCTATTCGAAGTTCATCCTTAATACGCTCATACATGATAATATTGGCATCTACAGCCATACCTACACCTAATACCAACGCCGCTAATCCTGGTAAAGTTAGAACCCCGGAAATGAAATTAAATGCTACTAACGTTAGATAGATATAAGTTGTCAATGCAATAATCGCTACTAAACCAGGTAATCGGTAGAATCCAAGCATGAATAAATAAATTAATGCTACACCAATAAACGATGCAAACACAGTTTTATCTAATGCATCTTGACCAAATTGGGCACCTACTGAGTTTGAATAAATTTCTTTCAAGTCAACTGGTAAAGAACCTGCATTTAACAATTCGGCGATTTGTTTTGCTTTTTTAACGCCTTCTTGTCCTTTAAATCCACCCGAGATTTCTACGCTATCAGAATTGATTGGTTGATCAACACTTGCTGCAGAAATAAATTTAGGGTTTTTCTTTTGTGCTTCTTTTTTATAGCTGTCACCTTTTTTGAAATCTAACCAAACAACCATGACATTATCACGTTTCTTAGAGATTTCTTCCGTTACTTTTTTAAATTTGTTTTTGTCTTTTACTTTAAAAGTAACTGTAGGCTGGTTTGTTTCCTGTTTAAATTCTTGTTTGGCAGATCCCTGTTTAATATCAGAACCGCTTAATTTTACTTTATCTTCTGCATCGCGAATTGTTAAATTAGCTTGAGAAGATAAAATTTTACGTGCTTCATTCTGGTCTGTTACACCAGCAAGTTGAACTCTAATTCTATTAGGTTCTTCAACTTGAATTTTAGGTTCCGAAACACCTAAAACGTTAACACGATTTTCTAATGTTTGCGCTGTTGATTGTAAGGCTTTTTTATCTATTTTGTCGCCTTTATTTAAAGGATCGACTTGATAAAGCACCTCAAATCCACCTTGCAAATCAAGTCCTAAATTGACATTCTTTATAACACTTTTATAAGTTGCAGCCATTCCGGCAAACAACAATACGACTAAAAGCAAGAACGCAATTATTCTACTACTTTTCTTCACATGAACACCTCATTATTTACGTATGTATTTAGAATACTTGAATACTATTTTATAACGCAAGT
Organism: Staphylococcus sp. EG-SA-2; assembly: GCF_017152085.1. Lineage (NCBI taxonomy): Bacteria > Bacillati > Bacillota > Bacilli > Caryophanales > Staphylococcaceae > Staphylococcus > Staphylococcus sp. EG-SA-2. Next base: position 7,540 of record NZ_JACYHC010000422.1, on the reverse strand, counting down.
TAAATCTTTCTTACAAAATTTATTAGCCTTATACATATTAACATACTAGAGCAGGGAGTAAAAATAGTCATAGATATATTTAATTTAAATTTAACAATTATTATGTATCACAATTTCTTTTTTTGGAATAAAAATAAGCTATTCTACATACTACTTATAACTTAAAAAGGATGAAACGCTATTCGTTTCATCCTTTTTAATACCACTTCTCGTTATGAAGGGTCAACTTGTTTAATAGCAGGTTTTTCGAAAGTTAATTCAGTACCATGACCATTAACTGTAATAACAACAGTTGTTTCATCTACTGCTTTAACAGTACCTTTAATACCACCAATAGTTGTAATTCTTTGACCAGATTGAATGTTATTAATCAACTCACGATGCTGTTTCGCACGTTTTTGTTGTGGTCTGATCATCAAGAAATACATAACCGCAAAAATTACGACTATATATATTAGTAATGAAAATTGCATTTTATACGCTCCTCTTGCTTAAAAGTTTTTTGGGTTCTCAACATTTAATCCATATTGCTCGAAGAATTCTTCTTTGAAATCTAAAAGACGATCTTCTCGAATGGCTTGTCTTATATCTTCCATTAATTTTAGCAGAAAATGTAAATTATGAATAGTAGTAAGACGAATACCAAAAGTTTCCTCTGCCTTGATTAAATGACGTATATACGCTCTTGAATAGTTTTGACATGTATAACAGTCACAATTCTCATCTAACGGTCTTAAATCATCTGCAAATTTTGCATTTTTAATAACTAAACGACCTTGCGATGTCATACAAGTACCATTTCTGGCAATACGTGTCGGTAAGACACAATCAAACATATCCATGCCGCGAATACTACATTCGATTAACGCATCTGGAGATCCTACACCCATTAAATATCTTGGTTTATCTTTAGGCATAAACTGCTCTGTATGTTCAACCATTTTATACATAACCGGTTTAGGTTCACCAACTGACAAACCGCCGATTGCATAACCAGGAAAATCTAATTCTACTAAATCCTTTGCACTTTGTTCTCTTAAATCTTCATATTCGCCACCTTGTATAATGCCGAACAATGCTTGATCTTCAGGTCTTTGGTGTGCATCTAGACATCTTTTCGCCCAACGTGTTGTACGTTCAATAGATTTTTTTACATAATCATATTCAGCAGGCATCGGTGGACATTCATCAAATGCCATCATAATATCAGATCCTAAATCATTTTGAATTTGCATTGATTTCTCAGGACTCAAAAATAATTTAGACCCATTAGTATGATGTCTAAATTCCACGCCTTCTTCTGTAATTTTACGTAAATTACTTAAACTAAACACTTGGAAACCGCCTGAATCTGTAAGAATCGGACCATCCCAATTCATGAATTTATGTAATCCCCCAGCGTGTTTGATAATATCATTTCCGGGTTGTAACCACAAATGATATGTGTTGCCCAAAATGATTTTTGCTTCAATTTGTCTTAACTCTTCTGGACTCATTGTTTTAACGGTTGCTTTAGTACCAACTGGCATAAACATAGGTGTTTCAAATGAACCGTGTGGTGTGTGCACGATACCTAAACGCGCACCTGATTGTTTACAAGTTTTAATGTGTTCGTATGTTACTGCAGGCATATTCAAAATCCTCACATTCTTTTTATATAATTAACATTGCATCGCCAAAACTAAAGAATCTATATTCTAAATTTACTGCTGTTTTATAAGCATTCAGAACATTTTCACGAGTACTAAACGCTGATACTAGCATAACTAATGTTGATTTTGGTAAATGAAAATTAGTAATCTGGCCATCAATTGCTTTAAAATCAAATCCTGGATAAATAAATATATTAGTCCAGCCACTCGTTTCAACAAATTTATCATGATCGCGTCGAATTGTTTCAAGTGTACGTGTTGAAGTTGTACCAACTGATATAATGCGATGTCCTTTGGACTTAGTATCATTTAATAAATCAGCTGTTTCTTGTGTCATTTGATAATATTCACTATGCATTTCGTGGTCATTCACATCATCGACGCTCACCGGTCTAAACGTACCTAACCCAACATGTAATGTAACAAATGCGATATTAACGCCTTTATTTTTAATTTCAGTTAATAACTCATCAGTAAAATGTAATCCTGCTGTTGGTGCTGCCGCTGAACCACTTTCTTTAGCGTAAACTGTTTGATAACGATCTGGATCATCTAAACGTTCTTTGATGTATGGTGGCAGTGGCATTTCCCCTAATTCATCTAATCTTTCTTGTAAAATACCTTCATAATGTAAACGCATGATGCGTCCACCTTGATCCATTTCTTTTATGCACTCAGCTATAATTTTGCCATTACCAAAATTCAATTTATTACCAACTTTAATACGCTTAGCTGGTTTCAGTAAGACTTCCCAATCATTACCTTCAATTTGAGTTAACATTAACATTTCAACTTTTGCACCAGTTTCTTCTTTTAAACCAAAAAGTCTAGCTGGCATTACTCGCGTATCGTTAAGCACTAATGTATCACCAGGTCTAAAATACTCAATGATATCTTTGAAATGTAAATGTTTCATTTCACCAGTTTCTCTATCCATGACTAATAAACGACTATGATCACGATCTTTTAAAGGCGTTTGAGCAATTAATGATTCTGGTAAGTCATAGTCAAATTCTTCAATATTCACGTTATCCTCTCTCCTCATTCGACTTTGCAAAATGTTCATAAGCTAATGGTGTTGCTTTTCTGCCACGTGGCGTACGTTCTAAAAAGCCTTTCTGAATAAGAAATGGCTCATAAACGTCCTCAATTGTAATACGTTCTTCACCAATTGTTACGGCAATCGTATCTAAACCAACAGGTCCACCATTATACTGCTTAATAATACAGTTCATCATTTTATGATCAATGTAATCTAGTCCGTGTTGATCAACTTGAAGTAAACCTAATGCGTGCTTCGTTGTTTCAATGTATATTTGTTCATCTTCATTCACTTGCTGGAAGTCTCTTACCCGCTTCAATAGTCGATTTGCTACTCTTGGAGTCCCTCTAGAACGTTTAGCAAGTTCAATGGCACTTTCTTCATCAATACCTGTGCCTAAAACCTCAGCTGTTCTAATAATGATTTCTTTTAAATCTGATTCATTATAATATTCTAATCTTAAGTGCACACCAAATCGATCCCTTAGTGGACCTGTTAAGCTGCCAGCTCGCGTTGTTGCACCTACCAAAGTGAATGGAGGTAAGTCGATACGGATACTTCTAGCCTCATCGCCTTTACCAATGATAATATCTAAAAAGAAATCTTCCATTGCAGGGTATAACACTTCTTCAACAACACTACTCAGTCTGTGTATTTCATCAATAAACAATACATCTCCAGGTTGAAGTCCTGATAAAATTGCAGCCAAATCACCAGGTCTTTCTAATGAAGGCCCTGATACTGTACGTATATTAACTTCCATTTCATTGGCAATGATATTAGATAATGTTGTCTTACCTAATCCAGGGGGGCCAAAAAGCAATACATGATCTAATGGTTCATGACGAAGTTTAGCCGCTTTAATAAATACTTCTAAATTACTTTTTATTGAATTTTGACCAATATATTGTCGTAATCTCGTAGGTCTAAGCGACAATTCGAAATCAGTTTCTTCACTATGCATTGATTGATCAACCATACGCTCATTCATGACAACACTTCCCCTATTAATCTATTTAAAATTAAGATACAACTAATTGAAGACCTGCCTTAACAGCTTCATCAACTGAGTCATATTTATTTTTATTTAACGTTTTCTCAACTTTTGCAAGCTCTCGTTTAGAATAACCTAATGCTTCTAACGCTAACATTGCTTCTTGCACGAATTGATCTTGCACCGTCGAAGTAGCGTCTACTTGTAATAATGAATCGCTATCTTCTTCAGTGATTTTCACTTTACCTTTTAAATCTAAGACAATCTGTCTTGCCGTTTTCTTACCAATTCCTGGGAATTTAGTTAAATACGTATCATTTTCATTTTCAATGGCACGTTTTACTTCATTAGGCGTACTTGTCGCTAAAATAGCTAAAGCTGATTTCGGACCAATACCAGTAACTTTAATTAAACTCAAGAACATATCTTTCTCTTCTTCACTACTAAATCCATACAATAATTGTGCATCTTCACGAACAATTAAAGATGTACGAATTAAAACTTCATGATCTAGATGCTTTTGAAAACGATAAGAATTTGGTGTTTGAATTTCATAACCAACACCAGCAGTTTCAACAACTACGTGTGTAGGATATAAATGTGTTAACTTACCTTTGACATACGCGTACATTATAGGCACATCCTTACATACTCATACTAATTAATTCTACTTTTGATACATAATCTAAATTTCTCAAAGCACCAATAACATCTTCTACTGAAGTTTCTTTAGATTTAGCATTCAGTGATAATGTTATTGTTGCTTTTTCTTCCATTGGAATACTTTGATGAATCGTTAATACAGATAGTTCTAACTTTGATATAACATCTAGTACACGTGCCAACATACCCACAATATCAGTTACATATAAAATTAATGTAAATTCTCGATGGTCAAGCATTTTATCGTCTACTGGAAATATCGTTTCTCTATATTTATAAAAAGCACTTCTAGATAGATCAAACTGTTTAACGGCATCATAAATGGACAATGTCGGATCACTTTTTAAGGCATCTTTAATCTTCAATGTTTTAACCACGGATTCAGGCAAGACATCTTCTCTAATTAAATAAAACTTTTTATAATCTTTATTGTCCATCATGTTACGCTCCTATTCAACGAATTCAAATTCTCCGCCAAGAATTCTAACGATATCACCATTTTTACAACCACGTTCTCTAAGTGCATCATCAATACCCATCGAACGCATTTGACGAGCAAATCGACGTACTGCTGGATCACTGTTAAAGTCAGTCATTTTAAACATTCTTTCAATAGCATTACCACTTACCACATAAGCACCATCATCATCTCTTGAAATTGTAAATTTATCTTGTGACGGTGTATGTTTATATAATACTCGGTTAATGCCAACTGACTCCTCTTCTTCAACTGTGAAGTCAACATCTTTATATTCTTCTAATTTATCTGCTATTGCATATAATAATTGATCAATATTATCACGCGTTATTGTTGAAACTGGAATAACTGGCACATCTTCGCCAATTTCTTCTTTAAACAAGTTTAAATTATCTTGTGATTCAGGTAAATCCATCTTGTTAGCTACTACGATTTGAGGTCTATCTTCTAAACGTTGCTCGTACGCAGCTAATTCTTGATTAATGACTTTATAATCTTCAATAGGTTCTCTACCTTCAGAACCGCTCATATCAATCATGTGAACAATAACTTTTGTTCTCTCTACATGTCTTAAAAATTGATGTCCTAATCCAACGCCATCAGATGCACCTTCAATTAAACCTGGTAAATCTGCCATAACAAAACTACGTTGATCAGGCGTTGAAACAACACCTAGATTTGGTTTAATCGTTGTAAAATGATATGCCCCAATTTTAGGCTTAGCTTTTGAAACGATAGATAATAAAGTCGATTTACCCACACTAGGGAAACCTACTAATCCTACATCAGCTAATAATTTCAATTCTAAAGATACATCTAATTCCTCACCTGGTTCACCTTTTTCACTGAAGTCAGGTGCAGGGTTTCTAGGTGTTGCAAAACGTGAATTACCTCGGCCACCTCGACCGCCCTTCGCTACTACAGCTCTTTGACCATCTTCAACAAGATCTGCTAACACTTCGTCTGTTTCAACATTTTTAATAATTGTACCAGGTGGAACTTTTAATACTAAATCTTCCGCATTTTTACCATGCATATTACTACTTTGGCCATTTTCACCTTTGCTTGCTTTAAAATGACGTTGATATCTAAAATCTAATAACGTTCTTAAACCTTCATCCACTTCAAATACGACTGAAGCACCTTTACCACCGTCACCGCCAGCTGGTCCACCAAATGGTACATATTTTTCTCTTCTATATGCGGTAATACCATTACCACCATCACCGGCTTTAAGAGATATTTTGACTTGATCGACAAACATATATCTCACCTCTTTTACATATAATTTTCATTTTCCCAATAATTATAGCATATTAGAGCCCCTTATATATTGTAAATAATTAGGGGCTCTTATGCAGTTGCTTTTAAATTTACTTTACTCAAATTGCTGATATTTCCGAATACCAAATATGATACTTTTTTTGCTTTTTATACTGCAACTGTATTCTTTTGTCCCCTTATAGTTTAGCGATTAGGGGCTCTTATGCAGTTGTACATTTAGTATAACGTCTAAAATTCCCATTTTTTAATAACATAATTAAAATAATAATGAAAAACCTTTTATAAAAAGTAAAAAACACCAGAAGATTCACTTCTGGTGTTAACTAGACAAAATTATTCAGCTACTGCATATACAGAAACTTGTTTTTTGTCGCGACCTTTACGTTCGAATTTAACAACGCCGTCGATTTTAGCGAATAATGTATCATCGCCACCACGACCTACATTTTCACCAGGGTAAATTTTAGTACCACGTTGGCGATATAAAATTGAACCACCTGTTACGAATTGACCGTCAGCACGTTTAGCACCTAAGCGTTTTGATTCAGAGTCACGTCCGTTTTTTGTAGAACTTACCCCTTTTTTAGATGCGAAGAATTGTAAGTTTAATTTTAACATCGGAATGCACCTCACTTATAATTTAATCTAATATTCTCATTATATTCTTCTTCAATAGTTTGTAAAGACACAAGCATTGTTTGAAGAATTAGTTGCGCTTCATCGTTATTTGTATCAACGCTTCTTATATGAAAATGACCACCATTGTCGTCATAATTGATATCTGGTCTCTCAGATGTCAATCCTATAATCGCATTAACACTACCAAACAATACAGCTGAAGCTCCAGCACAAACGATATCATGACCATATTCACCATGGTCAGCATGGCCATCCATAATAACGTCTGTTACTTTGCCTTCATCATTAACTGTAATATCAACAGTAATCATAATAATTACGCGTTGATTTTATCGATTGTTAATTTAGTGTATGGTTGACGATGGCCTTTTTTACGTTTTGAATTTTTACGACGTTTGTATGTGAATACAGTGATTTTTTTACCGCGACCTTGTTTATTAACAGTAGCAGTAACTGTTGCACCTTCAACTGTTGGCGCTCCAACTTTAACTGAATCTCCACCTACAAATAATACTTTATCAAATGTAAAAGTATCTCCTTCGTTTACGTCTAATTTTTCAACGAAGATTTCTTGACCTTCTTCTACTTTGATTTGTTTTCCACCTGTTTCAATAATAGCAAACATACTCTGCACCTCCTGTATAATAAGTCACGCCATACATAGGTGACATTTCGTTATTGAGTCAAGCGTTTGCACTCTACGTTGTTTCGGTCGCAACTCGAGTCATTTATAAACATAAACTCTTCTCGTTTCTTCCTTCAACGCCTTGATTGACAATCGCTTTCTT
>NZ_JACYHC010000421.1:0-5964 GCF_017152085.1 Staphylococcus sp. EG-SA-2 | reverse complement strand
ACGCGCTGGATTACTTACTCGTGACCCACGTATGAAAGAACGTAAAAAACCAGGTCTTAAAGCAGCTCGTCGTTCACCTCAATTCTCAAAACGTTAATTGTCGGACGATATATACAAAACACCTCGATATTATGTCGAGGTGTTTTTTTGCGTTTGTGTGTTTTAAAATTATTTGGCTCTATATCAAATTGGACTGATGCATTCAATATCGGAAGTTAGGCAACTAAACATTGCTTAACTTCCTTTTTATTTTTTGGAGCGTAAAGTTTTGAACCTAAATTCCAAGAGAATTAATAATTTTTTTCCTTTCTTTTTCGAGGTCATCAAAAGTTTGTATATTCTTTTTAACTATGTTACTTATATATTCAATAATTATTAATTTAATCCAATTTAATAGCTTGTACACATCCTCATAATTATCATATAAATCAAATATACTTTTACCATTGTGAATAATTTCAGTTCTTAGATTTTCACTAATATTTCTTAGATACTCACTGCACTTATGATACTGATATTTAGAATAAGAAATAAAAGGAAGGATTTTAGATTTAGTTTTTTTAAAGTTTAAATATTCACGACTTGATAGCATTTCTAATGTACTTAAAAGATAAACAAATGATGTATTTAAATTATTCATGTACATTGATTCAGAAACTCTGTGGATAGCTTCTCTGAAAAGTAAATTAATTTCATTTGAAGTAACATAAAGACAATTATATAATTTATCTTCATAAATATTAGAAGATAAGTCAATTGGATATAATCCTATTCCTTCTCGAATCATAAACATGACTTTTCCATTAATTGTTCTAAGTTTGTGGTCAGTCAATTGTTCAGCTACTTGCCAACCATTTGAGGTAATACCTGGTATACCTGGTAATTGTTCAGGAACACCAAAATTATTTTCGTTTATTCTTATAATATCTAGAGTTCTGTCGGCTTTTTGACTTAACTTATTAATAAAATAATAATTTTGGTCTACCGTGGTAGGTTCAAAGAAATCGTCCTTAAAAATAACTAGTGCATCTTCTTTTAATTGCGAAGTAGATAAAATAGATAAAAACTCTTTTTTGTTAAACATTGATATTAGTGAAAAGTCTGTATGAAAATGACCTGATTCAATTACTTTTAAAGATGGGGTTAAGATAACATTGCCAATTTGTAAAGGTGACTCAATAACTATATAAGCTAATGGTAAGATATAAATACTCTTTTTCATTATAAAATCCTCCTAAAAATTAATATGTTTTTGAAATTCATCTGCCAATTTTTCTCTAGATGATTTTGTAATGTGTTTATAAATGTCCATAGTCGTCTTTATATCACTATGACCTAATCTAGTTTTACTTCTTTAAGTTGTTGCACCTGATTCGAATAATAGTGAAGCACGAGTATGCCTGAAGCTATGAACGTGTATCTTATGAAGATTTGAATATCATTTAAAGAATACCTCTAATTCGTCATTAGGCATCGATACACGCATGTACTTCATTTAGTCTACTATGTATGGTATGTTGAAAAGATATGTTGCTCTTTATCACTAGAGACTGAAAATCCATATTCTTCATTTTGTAGATTTTGTTCTTCTTTCCATTGTAAAAGTTTATTTATAGTTTGAATACCAATATCTATCCATCTTTGATACTCACATTTTTTTAGTGGTTGCAATACATGTTTATTTTTCACTGGAAATTATAATTTAATAATGTACACTTATGATTGTTTAAACATGTAAAATTTTTAAAAACCTAGAGATAATTTTATTGAGGCGAACAACAATGAAATTATCTTTAGACATAAATATGGATTTTTAAGTTATTACTCTTACAGATTTACCAAAATTAAAAATTGTTAAGCAGAACTTAATCATGAAATAAACAAAAGTGAAATAGCAAGACATATGGGGGATGATAGAAGAACAGTTGATAAATAATTAAATGGTTTTGAGCCGACCAAGAAGAGGAACCGTCAGTCTATTATTGACAAGTATTATCCAATCATCCAAAAGTTACTTTCACACTAGTGAATAATAGTTCTACTATAATGGTGTATTTTGACAATATTTGAAGGTTAAACTTAGATTAACCTGTGTCTATTCTGCATTTAGAGCTTATGTCCTTAAGCATGTTGTATTTAATCGTTATTTTATGAAAGGTTATCAACAGATGTCGCCTAAAGGTACAACGAGAATCGAGACAAAAACCGGTCATCAAGCACAGTTTGACTGGAAAGAAGGCATTAACTTTAAAACGAATGATAATCAAATAGTTTCACTAAATATAGGCGTGTTACTACTTTCTTACTCCCGTTTTGTAATCATGAAAGTGACAATGAATAAATCGAGTGATGTTTTATTTAATTTATTTACACAAGCGTTTGAGCTAATGTGAGATGTGCCTGATGTACTTGTAACTGATAGTATTATATTTAGAAGAGGTTCCTAAGTTTATTTCTAATCTTAAAGAGCGACTGAACTACTCAGTTCATGTGAGTACAGGTAAAATGCCTATTATTGCCTTAGAAAAAGAAAAAGTTCTTACAATCACTACCGAATGTGAATGTAAGAAACTCATATAAAGTGAAACATAAATATTTGAAAGTCAACCGCTCTAATATGATTACATATAAGTCCAATCAATATTCAGCATCAGCTGAATATTGTGGGAAAACAGTTGAAGTTCAAGTTTATGATCAAAAACAACACGTTTAATATAAGACTAAATTGATTTGTGAACATCTCATCACACAACGTAAATTAAATTATCAAAAAGAACATTATTTAGAATCACTGCCATCCTCTTTTGGGAATAGAGAAAAGGATGATATTAATCAGATTACGATAGATAATTTAAATGCGATTGGATAGTTTTATGATGAATAATTCAACGAATTATAAGCGCTTAAAAGCAAATTTAGAATATTTGAAAATGAATCAGATGATTAACCATCTTGATGATGTTATCGATTTTATAAACACAACCTGTCATTCATAGACACATTAATTAAATTAAGCGATTACAAAATCAAAATTAAGGAGAAAAATTTGATTGAATCGATGGTAAAGGTTATGGCGTTACCGTTTAAAAAGAAATATCAGCCTTTGACTTTAATTTTCAACCGAGCATCAATCAACAAGATGTTTTGGATTTTACGGATTTACGTTTTATAGGAAAATATGAAAACATAGTCTTTTTAGACTCAAATGTCGTTAGTAAAAATAGAATAAGTACTTACTTTATTAAGTGTCATCATTTGAAAGAGAATTTAAGAAAAGCAAAACTTGAGAACAGCTTAGAAAATAGATTGAAGCACTATAGCAAGTATAAGTTATTAATCATTGATGAGATTGGGTACTTACCTATTGGAAGTGAAGCTGCCAAAATATTCTTCCAAATTAATAGATTTAAGGTATGAGAAGAAAAGCACAATATTTACCACAAATATCAATTTCAACTTATAAAATGAAATATTTGATGATCCCAAAATCGCAAATGCGATTTTGGATAGGATATTGCATCATTCAAGTGTAGTAAAAATCACAGGAAAATCGTATAGATTAAAAAATCATTCACCTAAAAAGAAAATTACTTAGCAAACAATTTTGTACATTTCTATACAATCATTTATGTAGATTTTAATATTGACATTTACATCCAACTAAATGTAGACGATTCACAGACAACCGATATAATTAATTTGTCCATCCATTTTAGGTGGCATTTTATCATGAGGAGTATAGTTTTGATTGCAAAAAAACAAATATTAGAACATTTATCGTGAAGAAAAAATGATATACTTGAAGAAAAGTATAAATATAAAAAGTGAAGATATTTATAAGAGGAGAAAGCTAATGGCTAATACAAAACAAATCCATTAAATCAACAAGAACTTAGAAATGCAATCTAGTCAGGTCCATTTATAACAAAAGCAAAGTATGAATTTTCTAATTCTATGAATGCTAATCAGCAAAAAATGGCAAAGTTATATTAAAGGAATTCCAAATAGATAAGAAATATTAGAAGAAGCTCTAAATGGGGGAAGTAAAGGTGATATTAATGGATACATGTCAAGACATCATAATGATATAAATGATTTAAAAACATACTTTAACTCAGTTATAGATTGGATATCGAGCATTTTTATTAATGTAGAAAAAGAAATGCGGGGATTAGAATAGAGAAGTTTATATGAAACATATCATAACAACTCTTAAAATCCTTCAGTATTAGAATATAAACTTTTAAGTTTATATGAAGATAGTGATGTTTCAAGGAAGCTAGGAATTTTTGAGTATTTATTAAGCGGAGAAAAATTAGAATTTATAAAATAACTATCAATTAGAGCTTTCACTGAAGCGAATAAAAAGTCTAAATATCAAGAGCAAACTAATAATGCTCGAAAAAGTGAAGCTTCAAATTGTCCTATTTGTAATACAGATTTACAATATGATCACCAAACACATATATGGAATTATAAAGATATGGTAGGAGATCATATTATACCATGGAGTAAAGGTGGAAAAACAGAGCGTGGAAACTTACAGATGCTTTATAAACATCATAATAGTCTAAAATCCAATTACTAGTAATAAATTAATTATATATTATATTCGAAAAATTATTTTGTCATGCTGTTCTTAATATAATACACTGTGTGGTGAGTATTTGAAACAAAATGTAGAATTTAATCAAGCGGTTATTAAGTTTAATAAAAGAAATAAAATAAATAAATCATCTAATGATGAGTATATAAAAAATTTTAGAAATAAATTCGGAAAATTTCTAAGTCAAAGTTTTTTGAATAGTAATAATGTAATAAAGCAAGAGATTATAAAAATTATTAAAGATGAATATTATTATTATGATCAAGAAAATACGAAGAAATATTTAATAAAGTTTTGTCAAGATCTTATAGAACATATAAAAGAGCACAGAAATCAAATCAATGATTGTCACTTTACAAATATATTAAATAAAGATGCAGAAAAAACTAATAGTTCAAGTATCTTAACTTCATTATTTTTAACTGCAAACAATATACCAAATAATCTATCATCTAATTTTTCTAAAGCAGTGGAATATTATTTTGCAAAAAACAAGGAAATATATGGAGATGGATATGAAAAGTATTTAGACGAGTATTTTAGAAATGTTTTAGGCGAAAAAAGTTATTTAATTTTGATAGATGATTTTTCAGGGACAGGAAAATCAATCAGCGACTTTATTGATGCAATAAAAAAGTATATACTAACATTAAAAATAGAGATTATTATATTTTGCATACATATAACCGAAGATGCAGAAAAAAAATAATGGATACTTCAATAAAAAACGGTATTGAGATAAAAATAGCTTTTGTACAAAAAACAGAGAAATATTTTATAAATAATAAAGAGCTAGAGAAAAAATTTTATGAATTTGAAAAGGATATTGTAAATCCAGGTAAGTACTACAACTTAGGCTATAAAAATACTCAAGCATTAGTATCAAATTTTAGAAATACTCCAAATAATACACTGAGCCTTTTTTGGCATGAGAATGATCAGTGGAAACCTTTATTTAAAAGAAAAGCTAAAAATGATTTTAGTAATAAATGGAAAGAAAAGGTTCATATTATTAGATGGTTTCTGGCATATAAAAAAGTTCCTAAAATTTTGGTAGATAAAATTATAGCAATAATGTATGTTAAAAATCATGCTGATATGAAATCGAAATTTTTAGAAATTGAGATTAATAGGATATTATTATATAATGACAATATATTGCAAGAATGTCTTTCTCAAAAATTTCTAATTAAACAAACAGATTTTTATATTATTACTTATGCAGGAATAGAATTACTAAAAAAATATGGATTAGAAAAAATAACTTTAAGTAATATACTTTATGAATTTAAGAGTAACGGATTACATCAGCAGAAAAATTTTGATGGTAATAAATAAAATGAGCAAGAGTGTCTGAT
>NZ_JACYHC010000420.1:0-6021 GCF_017152085.1 Staphylococcus sp. EG-SA-2 | reverse complement strand
CGTTATCTTTAAGTAATTCATTTGCTTTTTCTCTGCTGTAACCACCTGATAATACAACGACACGAACAACATTAGGATGTTCAGCTAACTCTTTGTATAAGTTTGGTTCAGTAGGAATTGTTAATTTCAACATTACTAATTGATCAGCATTTAAGCTATCTAAACCTTTTTTAAGTTCAGCTTTTAATACTTTTTCAATTTCAGCTTTGTCTTTTGCATTAATATTAACTTCTGGTTCGATAATTGGCACTAAACCTTTAGCAATAATTTGTTTAGCAACTTCAAATTGTTGTTCAACAACGTCTTTGATACCTTGCTCATTTAATTCTAAAATGTTAGAACGCATTTTTGTACCAAAAATGTGACGTTCGTTTGCACGGTCTAATAAACTGTCTAAGTTGTCGATTGGTTTCATTAATTGAACACCATTTTGCTCTTCAGCAAGACCTTTGTCTACTTTTAAGAACGGAACAACACCTTTATCAGCTAAGTAATCTGCAGTGTATTTGCCTTCTACTTCGCGATCCATTGTTTGTTCGAAAAGAATAGCACCCAAAATTTTATCTGGTGAGAATGAAGGTGAAGTTACCACACGTGTACGCATATCGTGAACAAGTTGGAACATTTCGTCTTCATTGCTATATTGATCTTCGTTTACACCATATTCTTTAAGTGCTTTTGGTGTACTACCACCACTTTGGTCTAATGCGGCAATAAAGCCTTTTCCATTTTTCATTTTTTCTAATTGCTCTTTATTCATACTTTCCACTCCTTAACTTTTCAATACACCTCCAGTATGATAAAAATGAGAACATTTCTCAAGTCATAAACCTTGAAAAGTGTATAAAATGTGAAAAATAATTGTCAGTTTAATTAAAAATATTATTTTATTCTAGGTATGACTAACGCCATTAATGACATAAAGAAAATATGTGTAATAATCCAACCGATTAATTCTGTCACACTAAATTGAAAAATTGGACGTTGCGCAATAAATACTAAAAAGGGATACAATGCTATAAATAAGAAAAATAAAGGGATATAACATAGATAGTAAAGCCTTTTAGAAGTATGAAACAGTAACACAAATACAAAATAAATGAGGCTACCAATTAGTAAGTGACATATTATTTCTAGAATAAATGGTGTATTGTCAGAAGGAATTAGAAAATCTAAATTCAATAATAAAGCTTTTAAATGTGATTGATTGCTTATTAAGTCAAACAACATGGTCATCCATAGCAACATGAATGATATGAAAATAGCAGCAATGAAATGGAACAATACTTTTAAACGCATTCGTATCACCTCAGAGTCAAATGGAATATAGTAAACAATTCCCTAATCGAACAAAATTATGCGCATAAACAAAGTAGATTGATATAAAATTCTTAATTATCAGAATATATTTACAAATCTGAATTTTATTAGTATATTGGATAGTATTCATAGAGGCATGACGGTATTTGAGCAGGATTTTAAATCGGATTTTATAATCGATTTAAGAGAGGCCACTTTGCTTGCACATTAATACTGTCAATGGGAGGGGAATGTATATGAGTAAAGCACATCAATTAATTCAAGAGGATGAACATTATTTTGCGAAATCAGGACGTATTAAATATTATCCGTTAGTGATTGATCATGGATATGGAGCAACATTGGTTGATATTGAGGGGAAGACATATATCGATTTGTTATCGAGTGCAAGTTCTCAAAACGTAGGTCATGCACCTAGAGAAGTAACAGAAGCGATAAAGGCACAAGTTGATAAATTTATTCATTATACACCAGCATATATGTATCATGAACCGTTGGTACGTTTAGCTAAGAAGCTTTGTGAGCTTGCACCTGGAGATTTTGAAAAAAGAGTGACCTTCGGATTAACCGGATCAGACGCAAATGATGGCATCATTAAATTTGCCAGAGCATATACAGGGCGTCCTTATATCATTAGTTTCACTAATGCATATCATGGTTCAACTTTTGGCTCATTGTCTATGTCAGCTATTAGTTTAAATATGCGCAAACATTATGGTCCGTTATTGAATGGTTTTTATCATATTCCGTTTCCAGATAAATATCGTGGTATGTACGAGCAGCCACAAGCTAATTCAGTAGAAGAATATTTAGCACCCTTAAAAGAAATGTTTGCGAAATATGTACCTGCTGACGAAGTAGCATGTATTGTTATTGAAACGATACAAGGCGATGGTGGACTTTTAGAACCAGTTCCAGGGTATTTTGAAGCGTTAGAAAAGATTTGTCGTGAACATGGTATTTTAATCGCTGTCGATGATATTCAACAAGGTTTTGGGCGAACAGGTACATGGAGTTCAGTCTCGCATTTTAATTTTACGCCTGATTTAATCACTTTCGGAAAATCCTTAGCAGGTGGTATGCCCATGTCAGCAATTGTTGGACGCAAAGAGATTATGAATTGTTTAGAAGCACCAGCACATTTATTTACAACAGGTGCTAATCCAGTTAGTTGTGAAGCTGCATTAGCCACAATTCAAATGATTGAAGATCAGTCGCTTCTTCAGGCTAGTGCGGAAAAAGGGGAATATGTTAGGAAACGAATGGATCAATGGGTATCTAAATACAATAGTGTAGGCGATGTTAGAGGTAAAGGTCTGAGCATTGGTATTGATATTGTTTCCGACAAAAAACTCAAAACACGTGATGCCAGTGCGGCACTTAAAATTTGTAATTACTGCTTTGAGCATGGCGTAGTTATTATAGCTGTAGCAGGAAATGTGTTGCGATTCCAACCGCCATTGGTGATAACATATGAGCAATTAGACACGGCGTTAAACACTATAGAAGATGCACTGACTGCTTTGGAAGCAGGTAACTTAGATCAATATGACATATCTGGACAAGGTTGGTAATAGCGATTATCTTAATATAAAATAAAAAATCATTTCCACATCTGGATGTTAATCAGATGGGAAATGATTTTTTTGATTTTTTATTTTGGTGGGTGGTATTCAGCTACATCATTTTTCTTAGAATGTCTAAGTCCATAACTTAAATATAGAATGATACCAACAATAAACCAAATTAAAGTGTATAATTTCGCTTCGAATCCTAATCCCCAGAATACTAGCAATACTAAAACAAATGTAATTGCTGGTAACACAGGATATAAAGGTAATTTAAATGCAGGAATTGGTAGATCTTTACCTTCACGCTTTCTCAAACGATACATTGCTAATGAAACGAACATAAATGCAACAAGTGTACCTGCTGAAATTAATTGTGCTAAAAATGCGAATGGGAACATAGAACCAATTAAAACACCAATAATAGTAAGTATAACTAGTGCGCGATTAGGTAAATGTTTGTCGTTTAAATGGCTTAACCATGAAGGTAATAAGCCGTCACGTCCAAATGAATAAAGTAAACGTGAGCCTGCTAACATCATACCAATTAATGCTGTAAACATACCGATAACAGAGATAGCTTGAACAATAGCTGCTACAACACCATGACCACTTTGACGTAAAGCCCAACCAACAGGTTCAGCATTGTTTGCGTATTGTGAGTAATGGAACATACCAACTAACACAAGTGCTACAGCAATAAATAATACGATAGCAACACTTAAAGAACCAAGAATACCTCTAGGCATTGTCTTTTGAGGGTCAAGTGCTTCTGCTGAGTTTGCTGCGATAGAATCGAAACCGATATACGCTAAGAAAATCATTGAAACACCAGCATATATGCCTTGCCATCCACCAAAGTCACCTGTAGCAGTTACTTTGTGTTCTGGAATAAATGGCACATAGTTACTAACATTTATTGCTGTTAAACCTACGATGACAAATAAAATAATAGCTAATACTTTTAAAATAACTAAAATGTTTTCCATACGTGCTGCTTCTGACATACCACGTGATAGTAATAATGCAGTTAATAAAATAACGATAGCAGCAATAATATCGATAAAACCGCCATTCGTACCAAATGGATTTGATAATGCTGCAGGTAATTCGATGCCAATTGGTTTCACAAGTCCGCGTAAATTCGCTGAGAATCCTGATGCAACAAAGGCTACGGCGATAAAATATTCAGCTAATAGAGCCCAACCGGCAACCCATCCAAAAAATTCACCAAATAATACATTGACCCAAGAATAGGCTGAACCTGCAAATGGCATAGCGGCAGCCATTTCTGCATAAGTAAATGCAACTAAACCAGCAACAATAGCAGCGAGTAAGAATGATAACGCAACGGCCGGTCCTGCATGTTCTGCAGCAACAATGCCAGGTAGCGTAAAGATAGATGTCGATACAATTGTTCCTACACCTAAAGCTAAGAAATCACGCACCCGAAGTGTACGCTTTAAATGACCATCTTTATTTTGATAGATAGCCGGATCCTCTTTTCGTGCTATTTTATTGAAAAAACTTCCCATAAACTTTCCTCCCAAACATTCATAAACAATTCTATACGGTGTTTTTTAATATGTTATATCATAGCACAAATAATCAATATTTTGTCTAAAAATTCTGAAAAATCACAACTTTATGTTACGTATTAATGACTTGTCTTGATAACATCCATAGATTTTTTAAATGATAAAACTGATTATAACAGATATTAAATGAATAAGTACTATTTTTGCTAATTTTCTAACAATTTTGCACATTATATTTTTAAAATCAATTTCATGTTTATGTCTGATTGGCTAGTTTGTATGAAATGTAATTCTTTGACTATAAAATGATGCATCAAATATGATGAGGGTAAGGCGGAAAATAGGAGGTTATATAGTAAGTCATTTAAGTCGAATAGCCATCCTTTTTAAAATGAAAAAAATAGAAAGCTCAATAGTTTGTTAAAGGCTTTAAATAGCGTCATTACGCAATTTTAGAATGCTAAAAATTGTCACAAATTTCAAATTACGTGCTAAAGCTTGAGATATCAATATTTATTGGCGATAGAGTGTAATTTGACTCCGCTTACATCTCAGTTTTATGTTTGTAATTTGGTAGCATAATATTATAATAAAATAAAATTGTTAATCTTTAATTTCAGTATAGATATTTTTACGTGTAGTCACGTGTAAAATAAATTCAATTAGGTTAGGAGACATAATTATGAAAACATTTGGTAAAAAGGTTGTATTAATCGGAGATGGATCTGTAGGATCAAGCTATGCCTTTGCAATGGTTACGCAAGGTGTTGCTGATGAATTTGTAATTATTGACATTGCAAAAGACAAAGTAAAAGCAGATGTTCAAGATTTAAACCATGGTACAGTCCACAGTCCTTCACCAGTTGATGTGAAAGCAGGTGAATACGAAGACTGTAAAGATGCAGATTTAGTTGTTATTACAGCTGGTGCACCTCAAAAGCCAGGTGAAACACGTTTACAATTAGTTGAAAAAAATACTAAGATTATGAAGAGCATTGTTAAGAGTGTTATGGATAGCGGCTTTGATGGATATTTCTTAATCGCGGCAAACCCTGTTGACATTTTAACAAGATTTGTAAAAGAATATACTGGTTTACCAGCAGAGCGTGTTATCGGTTCAGGTACTGTATTGGACAGTGCACGTTTACAATATTTAATTAGCCAAGAACTTGGTGTTGCACCTTCAAGTGTTGACGCTAGTATTATTGGTGAGCATGGTGATACTGAACTTGCAGTTTGGTCACAAGCAAATGTAGCAGGTATTTCAGTATATGACACATTAAAAGAACAAACTGGTAGCGAAGCTAAAGCGGAAGAAATTTATGTAAATACACGTGACGCTGCTTATGAAATTATCCAAGCTAAAGGGTCAACATACTATGGTATTGCATTAGCATTGATGCGCATTTCAAAAGCCATTTTAAATAATGAAAATAATGTCTTAAATGTTTCTATACAATTAGATGGTCAATATGGTGGTCACAAAGGCGTTTACCTAGGTGTACCAACATTAGTTAACCAACATGGCGCAGTTAAAATTTATGAAATGCCATTAAGTGCCGAAGAACAAGCGTTGTTCGATAAATCTGTTAAAA
>NZ_JACYHC010000419.1:0-6081 GCF_017152085.1 Staphylococcus sp. EG-SA-2 | reverse complement strand
GTTACAACTAATAGTTCACTTTTACTTTTTTCTTTTTCATTATTATCCATTATTTTTTCACCGCCAAAACGAATTTCATGATGTTAATTTAAATGTTCTATGACAAAATTAAGCAACGATGTTTTATATTTATTTCCAACTATGTCTAGATTAAATTTCTAAAAATATACATCATTTAAAGGAGCTTGGGACATAAATCAATGTCCTAGGGTCTATAATATTATATTGCTAGTAGTTGACTGAATGAAAATGCGCTTGCAACAAGCTTTTTTCAACTCTAGTCAGGGGCCCCAACACAGAGAAATTGGATTTCCAATTTCTACAGACAATGCAAGTTGGGGTGTGGGCCCCAACACAGAGAATTTCGAAAAGAAATTCTACAGGCAATGCGAGTTGGGGTGTGGGCCCCAACACAGAGAAATTGGATTTCCAATTTCTACAGACAATGCAAGTTGGGGTGTGGGCCCCAACAAAGAGAATTTCGAAAAGAAATTCTACAGGCAATGCGAGTTGGGGTGTGGGCCCCAACACAGAAGCTTACGATAAGTCAGCTTACGATAATGTGCAAGTTGGGGTGGTACAACGATAAAGTAATACTTTTTCTATAGAAATTAGTATTTCTTATGCATGAGTTTTACTCATGTATTCCTATTTTTAAGTACACATTAGCTGTGGCTAATGTATAAGAACCACTACATAATAAATCATTAGTGGCTCTTTATCATTTCTGTCCCACTCCCATAAAGTTATAAGTTTAATATAACATATAAAAAAAACTAGAACTCATTGAAACGCACAAATGATACGTACTAAGTTCTAGTTTTCTATATAATTTGCTTTAATTTAAAAGTAAGACATTATTTTAACAAGGTGATGACACTATTAAAATAAATATCCAAATAACTTACAACTCAACATCTTAATTCGACCTCGAATTAAGCTTGATCGTTTAAATGTTCAATATATTCCGCTGCACTTTGCGCTGCAATACTACCATCGCCAGTAGCAGTGACAATTTGGCGTAAACCTTTGTCACGAACATCTCCTGCTGCAAAAATACCTGGTACTGATGTTGTCATATCATCTTTTGTCACAATATAACCAACATCATTCGTAATACCTAAGTCTTTAAATGGCGCTGTTAATGGTTTCATACCAATATAGATGAATACACCATCAGCCTCGTGTGTTTCTTCTGAACCATCTTTTGTAGACGTTAATGTCACAGAACCCACTTTGCCGTCTTTTTCATTAATTGATTTCAAAGTATGACTCCAAATAAAGTCGATTTTATCATTTTTGAATGCTCTATCTTGTAAAATACGCTGTGCACGTAACTCATCACGACGGTGAACGATTGTTACTTTGTCAGCAAATTTAGTTAAGAATGTTCCCTCTTCTACTGCTGAGTCACCACCACCGATAACGAATAGGCGTTTATTTTTAAAGAATGCACCATCACATACTGCACAATAACTTACACCGCGTCCACCAAGTTCTTGTTCACCCGGAACACCAATTTTCTTGTATTCTGCACCTGTAGCAATAATGACCGCTTTCGCTGTTAATTCTTTATTACCAAAGTTAATCACTTTATATTCGCCTTTATCTTCTACAGATTTAATATCTCCATATTGATAAACTGCACCAAACTTTTTAGCGTGTTCAAACATTTTTGTAGATAAATCTGGACCTGTAATCATTTCGAAACCAGGGAAGTTCTCTACTTCTTCTGTATTAGCCATTTGACCGCCTGGAATACCTCTTTCAATCATAACTGTTTTTAAATTAGCACGTGATGCGTATACTGCAGCAGTCATACCAGCTGGACCTGCACCGATAATTGCTATATCAAAATCTATTTCAGTC
The DNA here is from genome assembly GCF_017152085.1 of Staphylococcus sp. EG-SA-2. Classification (NCBI taxonomy): domain Bacteria; kingdom Bacillati; phylum Bacillota; class Bacilli; order Caryophanales; family Staphylococcaceae; genus Staphylococcus; species Staphylococcus sp. EG-SA-2. Next base: position 4,212 of record NZ_JACYHC010000419.1, on the reverse strand, counting down.
ATTTTATTAACGCCTCCTCATTATTAATCATTATGCGCATTATATAATAAATCTAACTTTTCATAAATCTATATGCTCAAGAGAAATTCAATCATTTTGTTCAGTTTATATTGTGTTATGCCTAACCATGTTGTAATTTGCTTCTTTGTAACGTTTCGAGGTTGATTTTTAAAATACAAATAAATAAACGCACCGATATATGGCTCAACATCAGTTAAATCTACTTTTTCAGCAATTATGAGTTCACCTTGATTAATCCATGCAACCATTAAATCATTTTCACTTACAAATAATTCATTTTGGTAAAGCGTTAACAAGCCGCGATGAATGAAGTCTAATTTATTGAGCGTTAAACCTTGAACTAAATACGTTAAATACAATTTCTCATAATTATTTAGATTTTCCAGAACCTGCCAAATACTTTCCGTCATCACAATTTCTTTACCATTTAATTGATCCAATAAAAAAATACCATATAAACGATAATGACTGTCATCACTTTGAAGTAATGGCAAAATATGTTGGTCAAAAACTTCTTTGCTATTTTCAATTACCCAAGGCGCATGTCCAATTTCCACTTTAGAAATTTGCTTCAATTTATCCCAGTAGTAATGACTTTCGTCTTCTTCACCTAAATAATAATAATTATATGCTAAAGCATTGTACATTTGAATTGATAAAAATTTCCCTTTTTTATATAAAGGGTACAACAATTGTTGTGATGCACGATACTGCTTTAAATAACTTAATACAATACCTAATTTAAAACTTTCATCGTCATTCATAGGTACAACTTTGTTTAATATTTTTAAATATTTTTGATATTGTTCATTTTCCTTAGTGTTATAAAGTAGCAAAGTATAATGGCATAATGCATATATATCTGTACTATCCTCTTGTAATAGTGCTTCGTACAATGCTTTAGCCGTATCATATTCACCGAGATATAAATAACACATTGCCAATAAATTACGTACGACACGATGATCTTGAACTTCTTGTGGTTGATGTAAGACATAATTCTTTGCATCTTTTAATCGACCTTGAGAAAAAAGATATTGGAATAGTATTTGAACTACAAACAATTGAGCTTCAAGTTCAATTTGTTCTTCGCTTTGATATTTCACATCAAACATTTGATCTAATTCATCTCTATAATCTTGGTCGTCGCTAACAATAACATAATTAATACCAAACAAGAATGCCTTGTTTGGTTCGTTAACTTCAATGTTGAGCTGACTCAATTCATAAAAGCTATCTTCTAGATGCCTATTATAAATAATATTGTCATAAAATAAATGTTCTGCTTTTTTAGCAATACCAAGTTGCACTAGACATTGTGCATAATCAATTTGAATTTCCAGATCATCAGGTGACAATTCTAACACTTTTTCAAAGTATTCAGCAGCTCGTTTATATTCTCTTTGTTTAAACTTCTGTTTAGCCATTTTACGATAAAATGCATCATCAAAAGTCATTGGAATTACATTATTATTCTTTTGCGCCATAAAATTGTCACCTCCTAATCATTTTTATATACATAGGGTTGCCATATGCAAATCCATTATCCGGTATATCTTTTGAAACAACCGTACCAGCTGCAACTTTTACATTGTCACCAATCGTTATACCGGGTAAAATGGTAGCATTTGCACCAATCAAAGTGTTAGATCCTATCGTCACTGGTCCATAACGAAATTCATCAACTAATGCTTCATGCGTCAAAATTGTTACATTGTAACCAATAACACTGTTACTACCAATCGTAATCAGTTCTGGGTAAAAAATATCTAACATTACTTTATAAGCTATCGACGATTGATTACCGATATTAATATTTAAAAGTTGTTTATATATATGTCTTTTCAGTACCATACTTGGAATAAATTTCGAAAATTCAATGATAATTACATTCTTAAAAACTTTCGAAAATTTAACAAGACGGTATACACGCCATAAAGGGTTTGTATGATGATGTGTTTTTGATAAAAATTTTCTCAAAATATCACTACTTCACTTTTTTTGTTGGCCATGGAAGCGCCCCAACTTTGCTATACAACGGTGGATTATACTTAATCCTTCTATATACAATTAAACTTATACTTATTAAAATTAAAAGAATTGATACTAATTGTGCAACTCTAATATTACTTGTGAGCATTAAGCTATCTGTACGTAATCCTTCTATAAAGAATCGACCAATTGAATACCAAGTTAAATATAAAAAGAATGTTTCTCCTAATTTTAAATGTTTACGAATATTAACTAAGATAATAAATCCAGCGACATCCCAAATGGATTCATATAAGAATGTTGGATGATAATATTGGCCGTTAATATACATATTTTCTATTATAAAATTAGGCAAATGTAATTGTTCTAAAAAAGCGCGTGACACCGGTCCACCATGTGCCTCGTGATTCATAAAGTTACCCCAGCGTCCAATTCCTTGCGCTAAAATTATACTTGGCGCAACGATATCACCAATTTGAAATGGGTTTAAATTTTTCACTTTACATACAATAACACCAGCAATAAAGCCACCTATTAAACCACCATGTATTGCTATTCCACCATGCCATATTTTAATAATTTCACTTGGATTTTCCGCGTAATATGGCCATTGGAAAATCACAAAATAGATTCGTGCCGCGATAAATCCAAATAGTGCACTATAAAAAATAATATCTACTAAAGTATCTTTATGTAATCCTGCTTTAACTAGTGCACGTTGTGCAACAAAGTAACCAAGTAATATTCCGACAGCAATGATAATTCCATACCATCGTACACTCAGTGGTCCTAAGTTAAATGCCACAGGATCTATATAGTTAAATACAATACCCATTCAACCTACTCCTCACTCTTATGACTGTTCTTGATAATTTCTTCATTTAATCTTTCACTAAATTCTTCGGCAGTGTTAATGCCCATGATATTTAATCGATAGTTCATTGCAGCGACCTCAATAATTACCGCAACATTTCTACCAGGTCTTACAGGTATTGTTTTTTTAGTGATTTCAGTATCTAAAATACTTAGCGTCTCTTCATTAAGACCTACGCGGTCATATAACTTTTGCTTGTTCCAGTTTTCCAAATTAATATTTAATCTAATTCGTTTTTCAGTTAATATTGAACCCGCGCCAAATAAAGTCATAACATTGATAATACCTAGTCCACGTATTTCTAATAGATGTTCTATTAACTTTGGTGGTTTCCCTATTAGTTCATCTTTATTAATTTGACGTATTTCTACATTATCATCTGCTACTAATCTATGCCCACGTTTAACTAATTCCAACGCAGTCTCACTTTTACCTATTCCTGAATCACCGGTAATTAGTACACCAACACCGTAAACATCTACTAAAACACCATGTAAAGATGTCGTCTTTGCAAGTGCATGCTCTAAAAACGTTGTTAAGCGACTCATTAAACTTGTAGTCGCATCTTTAGCAACTATAAGTGGGGTATTTAATTCTTTTGCAGCTTCAACTAATTCTTCTGGTGGCTGCAATCCACGTGTCACAATAATTGCAGGCGTTTCTGGTCTGCATAGTTTACGCATACGACCTGCGCGATCCTTATCTGGTAATAAATTGTAAAACGATAGTTCCGTTGTTCCTAATAGTTGTATTCTATCTGACGCATAATGTGAAAAATAACCTGCCATCTCTAAGCCTGGTCTTGATATATCAGCATTTTTAATTGGCTTCGATAGTCCTTCTTCACCAGCGATTAAATCTAACTTTAATGTTTCAACTAGTTTTTCTGTCGTTAACATGGGTTCACCTCAATTGTATTTATCCCTACTCTTACATCTCTTCTTATCATATCAAAAATATAACACCAATCTACATTGAAAAGCTAAAATAAATATTAATTGTTCATTATTGTTATTATTTTACAAGTCAATATCAATCATTAATTTATTGCTTGCTTAATTTACATGGTTCATATCGCCATAAAAGTCCGAGCCAAAAATCAATGACCTAAGCTCTACAATGATATATTGGAATTAGTTGGCGGGGCCCCAACATAAAGAATTTCGAAAAGAAATTCTACAAACAATGCAAGTTGGCGGGGCCCCAACATAAAGAAATACTTTTTCTTTAGAAATTAGTATTTCTTATGCATGAGTTGCACTCATGCATTCCTATTTTTAAGTACACAATAGCTGTGGCTAATGACAAAGAACCACTACATAATA
>NZ_JACYHC010000418.1:0-6190 GCF_017152085.1 Staphylococcus sp. EG-SA-2 | reverse complement strand
GCACTATTTTTATAAGTATAAGTAGCTCAAAACAATTTAAAAAGCAGTAAGTTGATTTCTACTCGAAACCAGCTTACTGCTTTTTTATTCTAATACAAACCTATCATCAATCGTTAATTTCCAATATCTTCTTTTAATATTTGATAACAAAACGATTGATAGACATAACCTTGCTTTGCATACATATCTTTTGCTGTATCTTCACCATCTGTAACTAATATGATTGGTTTGTGATTTTTTGATATGGCGTATTCACCTATCAACGATTGAATTGTAGATCCAATTCCTTGGTGTCGAAATTGTTCTAATACACCAAATCCATCTAATTCAATGTAATTTTCACTTTCAATGACATCTACAACGCCAATAGGTTCATTATTTAAATAAGCTACTAAGCGTTTAATCACATCTTTTTGATAATGTTCCCTTACCATTTCTTCATGTGCATCTGCATAGTCTTTTCCAAATGGCAGACTAAACTGATATGCAACTTTTAAATAGGCATCTATATGCGACTCGTCAACGACGGCAATTTCAACGTCAGAGTTACGCGGCAAATTAGCAAGCGCATCACTTTCTATGGCATACAATTCCATAATACCTAGTTCAAAATTCATATCTTTAAACATAGCCATCCAATGATTATCAAGTTGTTCATTTTCCGGGAAACTAAACGCATAATGATTTGAACCTTGATTTGTATGTAATTGATGTTGACGTTCTAAGTCTTTCAGCCATCGCTCTTGGGTAGGCGTCTTTTTATATATCCATGTGTTGCTTGTGTATCGTTGTGGAAAAGAAGGCGTTAAATAAATTAACTGCTCGTCGTCATTTTCAAATATAGTGCCGTTACAATATATATCTGACATACTTATACTAGCCATTGACACCTACTCCTTTCACTTTTATAAATTTCAAAGCAACTTATTCAATTACTTTATTATCTTAACTTAAATATGATTATTTTAATCCCATAATTTGACGAAACTGCGAGTGATTAAGTAAAGCTGTACCAATCAAACTTGCTACAATTGCTTTTAATATATCACCAGGCAAATAAGCTAATGAAATTGAAATAGCTTTCGTAAATGGTATGTTAATAATCATGCCCATAATCAATGTACCAATAACATCTAATGCTATAACACCAAAAACTAAAATACCAACGAATAAAATCCAGAAATTAATTTCATTGATGAATCTATCACGAATCGCACCAATCATGAATGCTACAACTGGATATAATAGTAAAAACCCTGCTGAAGGACCTGCGAATACACCGATGCCACCGCGACCACCTGATAACAATGGCAAGCCAGCAACTACTAATAATAAAAAGACGATAACACTTAATGTGCCATATTTACGTCCTAAAATCACACCTGCTAAGAAAATACCAATGTTTTGAAGTACAATTGGTACTGAAGAAAATGGTAGTGGAATTACCGGTACCATTCCTAAAATAGCGATAATCGCTGTCATTAAAGCTGTATATACTAACTGTTTTGTTGTCATTTTTTACTTCCTTTCGTATTTCATGACCATTATTATAGCACCATTGTAAACTTTAAGAAATGAAAAGTTTACAATAAGTTGTTCTATATAAATTAAAACCTTAATTATTCTACACAGCTGTTAATTTACTTTTTTAGCAAGTGCAGTTATATAATCAAAAAATGCGTTGTTATCTACATGATTTATGACATTAATTTTGCGCCCATCTTTACACTCAAATGTCTTACCTTGACTTGGTCCATAACTTATTACATCGACTTTTTTCTCAATTGAATGAACCAAGTCCTTGTTACCAATATAAGCAGTCGTTAAAACATCCCATAAAAAGTAAGTAGAATTTGTTATAAAGTGTGTTAATGGTGGTACCGCTGCATAACTTACTCCTAAAAAATCAATGCCCGTATATTGGCGTTCATTCGCCCATCTTTGTCTAACATCTAACGTTAGCGGCACTTGATTCGTACTTTCTAAAGCAACCATATCAATCTCTATATCGCTATCAAAAACAATTTTAACCGCTTCTGGATCCCAATATGCATTCCATTCTGCAGAACCATCATGCTCAGGTTCTTCAACATTTCCTTTTGGTAAAAAGGTGCCACCCATCCAAACTAATTTTTCTATATACTGAACGATAGATGAATCTTTTTGTAGTGCTTTTGCTAAATCTGTAAGCGGGCCTGTAAATAATAATGTTACTTTTTCTGATTGTCTCTTTAAAGTTTGAATAATGTCTTCAAAGGCTTCTTTGTCGCTCACATTTGAAGCAACATGTTTGACTGGCTCATTTAAAATTGGCAATGCGTCCATAAAAAAGGCATGCATACGCCATTCTTTAGGAAATGGATTTTTTCCTCGTTCATATGATGGCGCAACTTGAATATCTTCATTTGAAAAACGATTAATAATTTTTACTGATGCGCTCAAAGATGGCTCTAAATAACAATCAGCACCAATTGTACTGACCCCTATCAATTGAACGTTTTCCATTTGTAATAATAAAAATAGAGATACTAAATCATCTACACCACCATCATGGTTAAAATAAACTTTCTTAGTCACTCGAAATCCCCCTTACATTTCATTGTCCATTAACAATATTATGTTTTTATAAAACGTTGTTATATATCTTTCTACAAAATCATAACATTCTGTTGTAATCCTTTTAAACCTCTTCTTTTATTGATAGCCATTCCCTGATATCCCTTCCATAAAGTATGCACTAATATAATTATGATATAACTTATCAATAAAGAGATACATTGAGCTATTTTCTCAGGTATACTACTTTAGCTATAATAATACTAATCTATCATTAATTAAATTGAACGATAACAACGGCACTTATTATTAAAAAAAATACAAATATCTAACTTTCTAGCTATAAAAATAAGAGCCTAATACAATATCAAAAGATTGATATGTTTCAGACTCTCATTTCACTAACTTATATAGCTGAATTATTTTGCAGCTTTAATTAATTTTTCTTTTAAATCTTTACGCATGAAATCTAATGTATAAGGATCGTTGTACCAGTATGTACCAGCATCAACTTTAACAATATGTCCTTCTTTAGTAGCTTTCAAATTCTTCCACATGTTTGTTGATTCATATCCTGGTGTAGGTTTACCTTCACTTGTACTCACAATGTAATCACCAGCATATTTTTCAATTTCTTCTTGTTTCACTTCAGCCCAACCTGCTTTTGCAGTTAACTTTTGTTGTTCTGGTTGCATTTTCAAACCAAATGCTTGATATAATACTTCTCCACCACGACCCCAGTTATCGCCGTAAGTGTATAATTTTTTATCAAATTCATCAAACAATGACACTGTTGCATCTTGTCCAATTGCTTTTTTAATTTCTTTACCGTCTTTAGCAGTTGTTTCTTCCCAATCTTTCTTCCAAGCTTTTACTTTATCTTCTTTACCAACAATTTTCCCTAACATTTCTTGTTGTTCTAAATATTTATGCTTATTATAGTCAACAACTACTGTTGGTGCTACTTTTTGATATTTTTTAATATCTTTGTCAGTAGAGTATACAATAATTAAATCTGGCTTTTCTTTAGCAACTTTTTCTACATCGCCATCACCAATTTTTGTAACACCTTTAAATTTATCTTTTAATACTTTGCTTTGATCGACTTGTTGATTTACAGCTACAATGTTTGCACCTAATTTTTTAAGTCCACCAGCATATGTTGGCGCAACTACTGCAATGCGTTTAGGGTCTTTCGGAATATCTACCGTTTTGCCATCGTCCATTTTATAAGATTTAGTTTCAGCTTTGTTATTTTTTTCACCTTGGTTCCCACACGCAGCTAACACTAATAACATAATTATTAATGGTAATAATAGTTTTTTCATAATTTCCTCCTATTGAAAATGATTATCAATTATTCCAAAATTATACAAGATTGCATATACATTTACAATAGCTAGTGCTATTTATTTTTTTATTTTCGCAAAAAATTTAGCAAAATATCTTAACATCCCTATAAATCCCCACAAAAAAGGGTAAATCCGAACGTCAAATTTCATCTCTTTATGCCAATCAACGATCGATTTACCTTTTTAAATTTAAAATGTATCTGTAATACTCTTAGCAATATTTGTATATGCTGCATCTTCCATAGGTGGATTGTGTAATCCTGCACGCATGTCACGATAGTAACGTTGTAATGGTCGATTCATTTCTAAGCTTTTAGCACCAACTATTCTCATCGCTAAATCAATCACTTCAAGCCCTTGATTCATTACCATCACTTTACTCGCACTTGTTGGATTTCTTATCTGACTGTCATCTTTATATTGTTGATACCCTTTTGCTGTACTCCATAAAAATTGTCTCGCACATAACAATAGCGTTTCCATTTTCCCTAAATTTTGTTGCACAGTTGGCAATGTTGCAATCGTTCCTTCAATACTATTAGGGCTATGTTGGATTGCAAAGTCTACAGCATAATTTCTAGCAGCTTGTGCTATACCTAAATAACAGCTTGGTATATGCAATATCCAACCATTTGGCGCTTTACTTTTCTCTGTTTCCACTAAATGTTTTAATGGTACTTTTACATCATTTAATATTAAATCATGACTTTCTGTCGCTCGCATACCTAATACGTCCCAATTATCGGCAATTTCAACACCAGGCAAATTCCTGTCTACTAAGAAAAAACCAACACTTTCTAATTCTTCTATATAAGCAGCAACAATAATATGTGTTAGTGCTTTACTCATTGATGTATATGTCTTCACACCATTTAAAATATACCCATCATCAGCTTTAACAGCATGTGTACTTGGTCTTCCCCCTCTTGTTGGACTACCCATTTCAGCTTCACTAACTGCTCTATTAACTAATGCACCATTATTAATTTCAACAGCAAATTGCTCCAACATATCTTGAGACCATAATTTCTGTTCATAAATTTGTCCTACGACACTCACATGCCAACCAATAGATAATGCTGTGGCACCATCAAGTTCGCCTAAAAATGATTGCAAAATAACCATGTCTTCTATGGTCGCACCTTCACCACCATATGCTTTTGGTAACGTTAATTTTCCATAACCTTCTTTAATTAACCATTCAATATTTTTATATGGAAATTGGCTATGTTGATCATTATATTCAGCTTTAGCCTTAAATGTATCTCTAATTACTTTGAATTTTTCAATCCATTTTCTTTGAATTTCCGTTGTTATTAAAAAGGAATTATCCATATCATTCATATTAGTCACCCCACACAACACACAATATAAATTATTTATTCCTAGTTTAACACTCGACTTTAAAAATAAAAAGGAACGTGCTGTGAACAATTAAAAGAAAACTGATAATTCGATTAAGTATGCACTTAATTTTATCCATAAAAATACACCTTAAACTATACAATTCGCTGTATGGTTTAAGGTGATATTCAAACAATATTAGGTTTGATTTAACTATCAAGCATCTACTTTGTCATGTTTAATACCAGCAAATAATAAAATCCATGTCACGATAATAAATGGCAATGTTAATGCAGGTAAGCCAAACGGTTCAAGCAATGTTGTTGTACCTAGTTGCACCACTACTGTTAATAACACACCTAAAAAAGTCGAAATATAAGGGTTAATCGCTGTTTTAAATGTATATCCTAGTGCGATTGCCATTAATACAAAGTTATAACCGAATAATCCCTGATTAATATCATCATAATTACCACCTAATAGAGCTACAATGATAAAGCTTAACAAACTAGCTATAACAGCTAAGAGTGCTGCTTTTCTTGATGCTATCAATATGCCGATTAAAATACATACGCCACCAATTACACTCGCTTCGATAAATACTTGACTGAATCCTTCAAATAATGACTGAATGAAATGTATTCTATCATTGTTGCTAAAATTAACCGTTTCAATGTTTTGAGGCATTAACTTTAACGATGTATCTACAAATTTAACCTGTCCTGAAAGTAAAATTGTAAACCAAGTCACAATGACAAAAGGCATCGTCAGCATCGGAACTTTATATGGTCTTAAAACTTCTCTCACTGCAGCAGCAACTGGTAACGTTAATAAAGTTGCTATCATTGTTATAACAATATCTAATCCTGACTTATCTAAAAAGATTGTTAACGCAATGGCAGTTAACACTGGATTAAATCCGGCTAACCCATCATTAA
>NZ_JACYHC010000417.1:0-6200 GCF_017152085.1 Staphylococcus sp. EG-SA-2 | reverse complement strand
AATGAAGAACCGATATAAACGATATTTTCAGTTTTAAATTCACGTGCAACAGTAATGGCCATTGTCGTAACAACTTCGCCAACGACACCAATAACGGCTGCTAATTTATTGCTAGGTGTAAAATCAGCATCTAAATGATGTAGTACATGACCAAAATTAGCTGCTGTTAAATCACCGGGAATGGGTGGTTCGGTATCTTTATAAATATGTCTAACCTTTAAATCGATAGTGTTACGATCACCGTGTTGTGCCATGTCAGTTAACTGTTTATAATCAGTGATTTGACTTAGTAAATAACCGAGTCCTTGAATCATGCCTCCACCTGTACCGATACCGCCTACACGACGTTGTGATTGGCCGTCGAAATAATGTAGTGACGTACCGGTACCAACATTTGCAAAAATATAATCTGCTAAGTCATGGCCTTGCTCTTTTAACAAAATACCTAGTCCTTGAGATGCAGCATCAAACTCTACAAAAATTTGTGCAGGAATGTTGATGTTTTCAGCAATGACACCTGCATTACCTCCAGTTAAGCATAATTTTTCAATTTGCTGTTGGTTTAACCATTCCACAACTTGATCAATATTTTTAGTTAATTCAGTTTTAAAAGTACGTTGGTTATCTTGCTCTTGAACGATTTTAATTAGTGTACCGCCAGCGTCAATGCCAACTTTCATAAGATTCCCACCTCATTATTAATGTCTATCCTTAAATAATAGTATAGTAAAATGACTAAAAAACAAGTAATAATAGTAATTATTAACAAATTTGATGCCATTGTATTTCGATATTGTAAGCGCATCGCAATTAATGTATTACAAACGTAGACGTTAAGTTATATATATTATTTTCTAGGAATTTTGAAGTTGTATAGGATTGTTAGTTAGTGACGCAATATTAAAAGTAGTTCGTACGCAGTGTATTTGTAAGTCTCTGATTAAAATGATGAGTAATGAGGAATAGCACATTAATTTTGAAATTTAAAAAAATATAAATAAGTAATTTATTTAACTTAGAGTAAATAATGGTATCGTAGTGAAATAATAGGTAAAATAATATGGGGATTCATGCTTCATATATAAAAAGATAGGGGTTAAATATATGGCTAAAGAACTTTGTTTTGAAGGTATCACTTTAAAAGCATTTGATGAACAATATCGTTCAGCAATTAATGATTTTGACTTGAATGAAAGACAACAAATATATTCATCTTTACCTAAAGAAGTTATTGATGATGCAATTAATGATGTTGATAGGATTGCTAACGTAGCAATAAACGATAAAAATGAAGTGGTGGGCTTTTTTGTATTACATCGTTACTATCAGCATGAAGGTTATGATACACCTGAAAATGTCGTTTATATTCGTTCATTATCGATTAATGAAAAATATCAAGGTTTTGGATATGGCACGAAAATAATGATGTCATTGCCGCAATATGTTCAAGGTGTATTTCCTGATTTTAATCATCTATATCTAGTAGTAGATGCGGAAAATGACAATGCTTGGAACCTATACGAACGTGCTGGATTCATGCATACAGCGACTAAAGAAGAAGGACCAATTGGCAAAGAACGACTATATTACTTGGACTTAGATTCAAAACATGTTTCGTCATTAAAGCTTGAAGAAGAAAGTCGTTCAGAAGTGACCAATGTACATATCATTAATTTAATGATTGATGGCCAAAAGGTTGGCTTTATCGCATTGGAGCAGATTGGTGAACGCATGAACATTGCTGCTATTGAAGTGGATAAATCATATCGCTTTAATGGTATTGGTTCAAGTGCGCTGCGACAATTGCCAACTTACTTAAGAAAAAACTATGACAACCTTAATGTGATTACGATGATTCTGTTTGGAGAGAATAATGATTTTAAACCATTATGTTTAAATAGTAATTTCGTTGAAATCGAACAAACTGATGATTATGTCGTTTTTGAAAAATATTTAAATTACTAACAGTGATTGCGAAATATGATATTGTCATTTATAATTTAGTTTTGTTACTATATATAAATGAATTCAGACGTATAAATTTAGATTATATCCTTTGAAAGGAAGTATTGGGCAATGAAAATTCAAGATTATACAAAACAAATGGTTGATGAAAAATCATTTATTGATATGGCTTATACATTATTGAATGATAAAGGCGAAACTATGAACTTATATGATATCATCGATGAGTTTAGAGCGTTAGGTGATTATGAGTACGAAGAAATTGAAAATCGCGTTGTACAATTTTACACAGATTTAAACACAGATGGTCGTTTTTTAAATGTTGGAGAAAATTTATGGGGATTACGTGATTGGTATTCGGTAGATGATATTGAAGAGAAAATCGCACCAACTATTCAAAAATTCGATATTCTGGATGCAGATGATGAAGAAGATCAAAACTTAAAATTATTGGGCGAAGATGAAATGGATGACGACGATGATATTCCAGCTCAAACAGATGATCAAGAAGAACTAAATGATCCAGAAGATGAGCAGGTTGAAGAAGAAATCAATCATTCGGATATAGTCATTGAAGAAGATGAAGATGAACTAGACGAAGACGAAGAAGTGTTTGAAGACGAAGAAGACTTCAACGATTAATTTTTTGTTTGACTTTTAGTTGAAAGATGATAAAATTTTATTCGGGCTCCTTTAAATAGGACACGTGTATAAAATTTATACGCTCCCCTTACAGAATTTGTGAGAGGGAGCGTTTTTTTATTTAATTGAGTAAATCAAGAAATGATAACGCAAAAATCAAAGTTGTAAATGATATACATAGTGACATAGCAGTATGGAAACGGTAAGTAAACAGAATTTAATTTTGTCGAATTCGACAAATAAACAACTTGAATGAGCTTGCTTTAATGTTATGTTTTACGTAATTTTTACAATTGATGAGGAAGCATTCCCTTTAATAATTAGGAGGTCAAGACATGACAAAATTTATTTTTGTAACAGGTGGCGTAGTTTCATCATTAGGGAAGGGTATTACAGCATCTTCTCTAGGTAGATTATTAAAAGATAGAGGTCTAAATGTAACAATTCAAAAATTCGATCCATACTTAAATGTTGACCCAGGTACAATGAGTCCTTATCAACATGGTGAAGTATTCGTAACGGATGATGGTGCAGAAACTGACCTAGACTTAGGACATTACGAAAGATTTATTGATATTAATTTAAACAAGTTTTCAAATGTGACAGCCGGTAAAGTGTATTCACACGTATTGAAAAAAGAACGTCGTGGTGATTACTTAGGCGGAACAGTTCAAGTTATTCCGCATATTACAAATGAAATTAAAGAACGTTTATTACTTGCAGGGGAAAGTACGAATGCAGACGTTGTTATCACTGAAATTGGCGGTACAACAGGTGATATTGAGTCATTACCGTTTATTGAAGCGATTCGTCAAATTCGTAGCGATTTAGGTAGAGAAAATGTTATGTATGTTCACTGTACATTACTGCCTTATATTAAAGCTGCTGGAGAAATGAAAACGAAGCCAACACAACATAGTGTTAAAGAATTACGAGGCTTAGGTATTCAACCAGACTTAATCGTTGTAAGAACTGAATATGAAATGACACAAGATTTAAAAGATAAAATTGCATTATTCTGTGACATTAATAAAGAAAGTGTTATTGAATGTCGTGATGCAGACTCTTTATACGAAATTCCATTACAATTAAGCCAACAAAATATGGATGATATCGTTATTAAACGTTTACAATTAAACGCGAAATATGAAACACAGCTTGATGAATGGAAACAGTTGTTAGATATCGTTAATAATTTAGATGGTAAAATTACAATTGGTTTAGTAGGTAAATATGTTAGCTTACAAGATGCATATTTATCAGTTGTTGAATCATTGAAACATGCTGGATATCCTTTTGCCAAAGATATTGACATTAGATGGATTGATTCAAGTGAAGTAACAGATGAAAATGCAGCCGAATACCTTGCAGATGTCGACGGTATTTTAGTACCAGGTGGATTTGGTTTCCGTGCAAGTGAAGGTAAAATTAGTGCAATTAAGTATGCTAGAGAAAACAATGTACCATTCTTTGGTATTTGTTTAGGAATGCAACTTGCAACAGTTGAATTTTCAAGAAACGTATTAGGACTTGAAGGCGCACATTCAGCTGAATTAGACCCAGCAACACCATACCCAATTATAGATTTATTACCAGAACAAAAAGATATCGAAGATTTAGGTGGTACATTACGCTTAGGCTTATATCCATGTTCTATTAAAGAAGGCACATTGGCACAAGATGTTTATGGTAAAGCGGAAATTGAAGAAAGACATCGTCATCGTTATGAATTTAATAATGACTATAGAGAACAATTAGAAGCAAATGGTATGGTAATTTCTGGTACAAGTCCAGATGGACGTTTAGTAGAAATGGTAGAGATTCCGACAAATGATTTCTTTATTGCTTGTCAATTCCACCCAGAATTCTTATCTAGACCAAATCGTCCGCACCCGATTTTTAAATCATTTATTGAAGCTTCATTAAAATATCAACAAAATAAATAAATTTGCTAATAAAACCGGTACTTTCATTGTTAAACATTGAAAGTACCGGTTTTTCGTATAATTTTAATATTATGTTAGTGACAAGGTATGAAATAACAATAGTGACTTTTATAATTCTAAGTCTCTTGTCATTTCAATCATTTGTGTATAAATGTCATAGTATACATAATTCAATGCTATCGCATGTGGCTGGACAATCTTATCATAATCTTCAGTATAGACTATAGGTCTTGGTGTAGATAAATCGATAAAATGTACGAGATGATCAGGGAA
Source organism: Staphylococcus sp. EG-SA-2 (assembly GCF_017152085.1). Taxonomy (NCBI): domain Bacteria; kingdom Bacillati; phylum Bacillota; class Bacilli; order Caryophanales; family Staphylococcaceae; genus Staphylococcus; species Staphylococcus sp. EG-SA-2. The sequence goes on along the minus strand of NZ_JACYHC010000417.1, from coordinate 1,374 downwards.
ATCATCTGTTTTAGGTTTGTTGCTTATTAAGACCACATCGATATCTAAGTCGATAAGTTTTTGAATATCTAATGCAACTTGATCATTATAAAATGGTGCGAATAATAATACACGATCAGTTGAGTCAATTTCTTTAAAGTCTTTAATAGCGTCAAGTTTTCGGCTAGATTTTAAACGCTCATCACTATGTAGAATGAAACTTTCGAAAAACTGTAAATCATCATAACCTTTTACATAAACATAACCTTCGCCACCAATTGCTTGAATTAAACATTGGGCGGCCATTTGAATTTCTAAAGATTGTTTTTCTAGCCTATTAAAGATACCTATTAGTTGTGTGTTTAAGATTTTTGACATCTTTATCCTCCAATCTACTTATAAAATATTGTAATTAATGACTACATATTATGCAACGGCTTAAATTGTATAAAAATGTATACGTTTGCATTTAGTATAACTATCGCATTTTTCAAAAAATACACATTTAATCTGCAGTATTTCAATGCATTGACGCTATTTTTTTGATATAATTACTTTGAAAAATACGTGCGTAAGCACTCAAGGAGGAACTTTCATGCCTTTAGTTTCAATGAAAGAAATGTTAATTGATGCAAAAGAAAATGGTTATGCGGTAGGTCAATACAATATTAATAACCTAGAATTCACTCAAGCAATTTTAGAAGCGTCACAAGAAGAAAATGCACCTGTAATTTTAGGTGTTTCTGAAGGTGCTGCTCGTTACATGAGCGGTTTCTACACAATTGTTAAAATGGTTGAAGGGTTAATGCATGACTTAAACATCACTATTCCTGTAGCAATCCATTTAGACCATGGTTCAAGCTTTGAAAAATGTAAAGAAGCTATCGATGCTGGTTTCACATCAGTAATGATCGATGCTTCACACAGCCCATTCGAAGAAAACGTAGCAACAACTAAAAAAGTTGTTGAATACGCTCATGAAAAAGGTGTTTCTGTAGAAGCTGAATTAGGTACTGTTGGTGGACAAGAAGATGATGTTGTAGCAGACGGCATCATTTATGCTGATCCTAAAGAATGTCAAGAACTAGTTGAAAAAACTGGTATTGATGCATTAGCGCCAGCATTAGGTTCAGTTCATGGTCCATACAAAGGTGAACCAAAATTAGGATTTAAAGAAATGGAAGAAATCGGTTTATCTACAGGTTTACCATTAGTATTACACGGTGGTACTGGTATCCCGACTAAAGATATCCAAAAAGCAATTCCATTTGGTACAGCTAAAATTAACGTAAACACTGAAAACCAAATCGCTTCAGCAAAAGCAGTTCGTGACGTTTTAAATAACGACAAAGAAGTTTACGATCCTCGTAAATACTTAGGACCTGCACGTGAAGC
>NZ_JACYHC010000416.1:0-6233 GCF_017152085.1 Staphylococcus sp. EG-SA-2 | reverse complement strand
GAAAGATTTCAAACATCTTAAGACAATTAGACAATTGGTCTGTATATGATGGTAATAAAAGTGGGAAAATTCGATTTGGAAAAGATTATGGTGTACAGATAGCTTATGTAAGAGATGAAAGTTTAGAGGATTTAATATAAGAAATATTGAATAAATATGCATTTTAGAGTGTTGTATCAGATGTTGCATCATTTTTTGAGTGATGCAACACGGGAGTGTAAAAAGTAATCGTAGGTGTTGTATCATTTTTGGTGATGCAACATTGATGCAACAAATGATACAACACCTCTTTCCTTTCTAGCTGTAGGGTTCAACCCTGTTTGTTTCCAATGTTGCATCAAATTCACTATAAAGTTTAAAAAGTAGTGTTAGGGAGTAAAGGGGTATAGGGGTAACCCTCTAACAGCTATTTTTAAAAGTTTGGCAAGAATTGATACAACATCGGAACACAAATATAAATTTTGTATACAAGGTGAATAAATGAAAGAATCGACATTAGAAAAATATTTAGTGAAAGAGATAACAAAGCTAAACGGTTTATGTTTAAAATGGGTCGCACCTGGAACAAGAGGTGTGCCAGATAGAATTATTATTATGCCAGAAGGAAAAACATATTTTGTAGAAATGAAGCAAGAAAAAGGAAAGTTGCATCCTTTACAAAAATATGTGCATAGACAATTTGAAAATAGAGATCATAAAGTATATGTGTTATGGAATAAAGAACAAGTAAATACTTTTATCAGAATGGTAGGTGGAACATTTGGCGATTGACTTCAAACCACATAGCTATCAAAAGTATGCAATAGATAAAGTTATTGATAATGAGAAATACGGTTTGTTTTTAGATATGGGGCTAGGGAAAACAGTATCAACACTTACAGCATTTAGTGAATTGCAGTTGTTAGACACTAAAAAAATGTTAGTCATAGCACCTAAACAAGTTGCTAAAGATACATGGGTTGATGAAGTTGATAAGTGGAACCATTTAAATCATCTGAAAGTGTCTTTAGTCTTAGGAACACCTAAAGAAAGAAATGATGCATTAAACACAGAGGCTGATATCTATGTAACCAATAAAGAAAATACTAAATGGTTATGCGATCAATATAAAAAAGAATGGCCATTTGATATGGTTGTAATTGATGAACTGTCTACATTTAAAAGTCCTAAGAGTCAAAGGTTTAAATCTATTAAAAAGAAATTACCACTCATTAATAGATTTATAGGATTAACAGGAACACCTAGCCCAAATAGTTTACAGGATTTATGGGCTCAAGTTTATTTGATAGACAGAGGCGAAAGACTTGAGTCTTCATTCAGTCGTTATCGAGAAAGGTACTTTAAACCAACACATCAAGTTAGCGAACATGTTTTTAACTGGGAGCTAAGAGACGGATCTGAAGAAAAGATATATGAACGAATAGAAGATATATGTTTAAGCATGAAAGCGAAAGATTATCTAAATATGCCTGACAGAGTTGATACTAAACAAACAGTAGTCTTATCTGAAAAAGAAAGAAAAGTATATGCAGAATTAGAAAAAAACTATATTTTAGAATCGGAAGAAGAAGGAACAGTTGTAGCTCAGAATGGGGCATCATTAAGTCAAAAACTACTTCAACTATCTAACGGTGCAGTTTATACAGATGATGAAGATGTAAGACTTATACATGATAAGAAGTTAGATAAGTTAGAGGAAATTATAGAGGAGTCTCAAGGCCAACCAATATTATTGTTTTATAACTTCAAACATGATAAAGAAAGAATACTTCAAAGGTTTAAGGAAGCAACCACATTAGAGGATTCAAACTATAAAGAACGTTGGAATAGTGGAGACATTAAGCTGCTTATAGCACATCCAGCAAGTGCAGGGCATGGATTAAACTTACAACAAGGTGGGCACATTATTGTTTGGTTTGGACTTACATGGTCATTGGAATTATACCAACAAGCAAATGCAAGATTATATAGACAAGGACAAAATCATACGACTATTATTCATCACATTATGACCGATAACACAATAGATCAAAGAGTATATAAAGCTTTACAAAATAAAGAACTAACGCAAGAAGAATTGATGAAAGCTATTAAAGCAAGAATAGCTAAGCATAAGTAATGGAGGTATAAGATGGGAAAGGCATCATACGATATTAAGCCAGGTACATTTAAATATATTGAGTCAGAGATATATAACCTACAAGAGAACAAGAAAGAGATAAATAGATTGAGAATGGAGATACTTAACCCAACGAAAGAGCTAGACACTAACATTGTGTATGGACCGTTGCAAAAAGGTGAACCAGTTAGAACAACTGAACTAATGGCAACAAGGTTATTGACTAATAAGATGTTACGAAACCTAGAAGAAATGGTCGAAGCAGTTGAAAGTGAATACTTAAAGTTACCTGAAGATCATAAGAAAGTAATAAGGTTAAAGTATTGGAATAGAGATAAGAAGCTAAAGATAGAGCAAATAGGAGATGCATGTCACATGCATCGTAATACAGTTACTACAGTACGAAAGAACTTTGTTAAAGCGGTAGCGTATCATGCGGGTATCAAATAACATTGTGCAAAGATTGTGCAAAAGGCCTACAAATCTGTAGTAATATGATAGTATCGGAAAGATGTATAAAGTTATCTAAAAGTTATACGACATAAGTAAACGAGGCACATCGCTATGCGGTGTGTCTTTTGTTATGCAATCAAAGAGGTGTAAGAGTTGATCAAGCGTAATAACATTTATAAGCATGGTCGTAAGTCATATCAATACGATTGGTTCTATCATTCAAAAGCATGGAAGAAGTTAAGAGAGATAGCATTAGATAGAGATAATTATCTTTGTCAAATGTGTTTACGCGAAGATATTGTAACAGATGCAAACATTGTACATCACATTATTTATGTTGATGAAGATTTTAACAAAGCTTTAGACTTAGATAATCTAATGTCAGTTTGTTATAGTTGTCATAACAAAATTCATGCAAATGATAAAAACAAAGATAAATATAAAAATAAAAAGTTTCGAGTTGAAAAAATTTAAATAAAAAATTATAAAATAATTTTTAATCCCCCCTACCTGGTGGGGAGTTCCATTATACACCGGGAACCGGTGAAGGCAGGAACGAGAGCAGCGCAGATAATTTTTCATGAAAGGGGGTTTTCTTATGAAATTAACAAAAAAACAGCTGAAAGAATATATTGAAGACTACAAAAAATCTGACGATATGTTAATTAATTTATATTTAGAAACATATGAATTTTATTGTCGATTACGGGATGAATTGAAAAACAGTGATTTGATGATGGAGCATACCAATAAAGCTGGAGCAAGTAATATTGTTAAGAATCCATTAAGTATTGAACTGACAAAAACAGTTCAAACACTAAATAACTTACTCAAGTCTATGGGTTTAACTGCAGCACAAAGGAAAAAGATAGTGCAAGAAGAAGGTGGATTTGGTGACTATTAAAATATTAAATGAACCCTCACCAAAATTACTAACAACGTGGTATGCAGAACAAGTTATTCAAGGGAAAATAAAAACAAGTAAATATGTAAAAAAAGAATGTGAAAGACACATTAGGTATTTGAAAAATGGCGGTAAATGGATGTTTGATGAAGAATTAGCACATCGTCCTATTCGATTTATAGAAAAGTTTTGTAAACCTTCCAAAGGATCTAAACGTCAACTTGTATTACAGCCATGGCAACATTTTATTATTGGTAGTTTATTTGGCTGGGTTCATAAAGAAACAAAACTGCGCAGGTATAAAGAAGCTTTAATATTTATGGGTCGAAAAAATGGTAAAACAACAACCATTTCTGGTGTCGCTAACTATGCTGTGTCACAAGATGGAGAAAATGGTGCAGAAATTCATTTGTTAGCTAATGTGATGAAACAAGCGAGGATTCTATTTGATGAATCTAAGGCTATGATAAAAGCTAGCCCAAAACTTAGAGAGAATTTCAGGCCTTTAAGAGATGAAATTCATTACGATGCAACGATATCTAAAATTATGCCACAGGCTTCAGACAGTGATAAGTTGGATGGTTTAAATACACATATGGGCATTTTCGATGAAATCCATGAATTTAAAGACTATAAATTGATTTCAGTTATAAAAAACTCAAGAGCGGCAAGGTTACAACCTCTTCTTATCTACATTACGACAGCGGGTTACCAATTAGATGGTCCACTCGTTGATATGGTAGAAGCGGGAAGAGACACATTAGATCAAATCATCGAAGATGAAAGAACTTTTTACTATTTAGCATCTTTAGATGATGACGATGATATAAATGATTCGTCGAATTGGATTAAAGCAAATCCTAACCTGGGCGTTTCTATCGATTTAGATGAAATGAAAGAAGAGTGGGAAAAAGCTAAACGTACACCAGCTGAACGAGGAGATTTTATAACAAAAAGATTTAATATATTTGCTAATAACGACGAAATGAGCTTCATTGATTATCCAACGCTTCAAAAAAATAATGACATTATTTCCTTAGATGAGCTGGAAGGAAGACCTTGTACGATTGGTTACGATTTATCAGAGACAGAAGATTTTACAGCCGCATGTGCAACATTTGCGTTAGATAATGGTAAAGTTGCTGTCTTAACACATTCATGGATTCCTAAGCATAAGGTAGAGTACTCAAATGAAAAAATACCATATAGAGAATGGGAAGAAGATGGCTTACTAACTATTCAAGATAAACCGTATATTGATTATCAGGATGTCTTTAATTGGATAATAAAGATGAATGAGCATTATGTTGTAGAAAAAATTACTTATGATAGAGCCAATGCTTTCAAACTAAATCAAGAGTTAAAAAATTATGGATTTGAAACAGAAGAAACAAGACAAGGGGCTTTGACTTTAAGTCCAGCACTGAAAGATCTAAAAGAGATGTTTTTAGACGGCAAAATAATATTTAATAACAATCCTTTAATGAAATGGTATATCAATAATGTTCAGTTAAAACTGGACAGAAATGGAAACTGGTTACCTTCAAAACAAAGTAGGTATCGTAAAATAGATGGATTCGCAGCGTTTTTAAACACATACACAGACATTATGAATAAAGTTGTTTCTGATAGTGGTGAAGGAAACATAGAGTTTATTAGTATTAAAGACATAATGCGTTAAGGAGGTGAATGTTATCGCAAAAGAGAATATTATCACACGCATAAAGAAAAAATTGATAGACAATTGGATTGATCAGTCAACTTCTAAGCTTTATGACTTTAGCCCATGGAAAAATAAATCTTTTTGGGGTGTAATTAATAATACGCTTGAAACTAATGAAACGATATTTTCAGCTATTACAAAGTTATCTAATTCGATGGCTAGTTTGCCCTTGAAAATGTATGAAGATTATAAAGTAGTTAATACAGAAGTATCTGATTTACTTACAGTGTCACCAAATAATTCTCTAAGTAGTTTTGATTTTATTAATCAAATTGAAACAATTAGAAATGAAAAAGGTAATGCATATGTATTAATAGAACGAGATATCTATCACCAACCTGCAAAGCTTTTCTTATTAAATCCAGATGTTGTTGAGATGCTGATTGAAAACAAATCACGTGAGCTTTACTATTCAATTCATGCTGCGACCGGTAACAAACTAATTGTTCATAACATGGATGTGCTCCATTTCAAACACATTGTAGCATCTAATATGGTTCAAGGTATTAGTCCGATTGATGTGTTAAAAAATACAACTGAATTTGATAATGCAGTAAGAAGCTTTAACCTGACAGAAATGCAAAAGCCAGATTCATTCATGCTTAAATACGGTTCCAATGTAAATACAGAAAAAAGGCAACAAGTATTAGAAGATTTTAAACAATACTACAAAGAAAATGGTGGAGTTTTATTTCAAGAGCCGGGCGTTGAAATCGAACCGCTACCTAAAAAATATGTCTCTGAAGATATAGTAGCAAGCGAGAATTTAACAAGAGAAAGGGTTGCTAATGTTTTTCAAATACCTTCAGTATTTTTAAATGCAAAATCAAATACAAATTTCACGAAAAATGAAGAGTTAAATCGGTACTATTTGCAACATACCTTATTGCCGATTATCAAACAGTACGAAGAAGAATTTAATCGGAAACTACTTACTAAAACAGACAGAGAAAAAAATAGGTATTTTAAATTTAACGTTAAATCTTATTTAAGGGCTGATAGTGCAACACAAGCAGAAGTGTACTTTAAAGCAG
>NZ_JACYHC010000415.1:0-6241 GCF_017152085.1 Staphylococcus sp. EG-SA-2 | reverse complement strand
TCTTCAATTTTATTAGATCCAGAATACGGTTTACCAGCATCTGATGCACGTAACAAAGATTGTGGATTATTGCTAGCTTATGAAAAAACTGGTTATGACGTAAATGCTAAAGGTCGTTTACCTGACTGTTTAGTAGAGTGGTCTGCAAAACGTTTAAAAGAACAAGGTGCAAATGCTGTTAAATTCTTACTTTACTATGATGTTGATGATGCTGAAGAAATTAACATTCAAAAGAAAGCATACATTGAAAGAATCGGTTCAGAATGTGTTGCAGAAGACATTCCTTTCTTCTTAGAAGTATTAACATACGATGACAACATTCCTGATAACGGTAGTGTTGAATTCGCAAAAGTTAAGCCTAGAAAGGTTAACGAAGCAATGAAATTATTCTCAGAACCACGCTTTAATGTTGATGTATTGAAAGTTGAAGTACCAGTAAACATGAAGTATGTAGAAGGCTTTGCTGAAGGTGAAGTGGTTTATACAAAAGAGGAAGCGGCACAACACTTTAAAGATCAAGATGCAGCAACTCATTTACCATACATTTACTTAAGTGCTGGTGTTTCTGCGGAATTATTCCAAGAAACTTTAAAATTTGCTCACGAAGCTGGTGCTAAATTCAACGGTGTACTTTGTGGCCGTGCTACATGGTCTGGTGCTGTTCAAGTATACATTGAACAAGGTGAAGATGCTGCTCGTGAATGGTTACGTACAACTGGTTTCAAAAATATTGATGACTTAAATAAAGTATTAAAAGATACTGCGACATCTTGGAAACAAAGAAAATAAGTATAAAAGGGGATTAATGCTATGAATAGAGAAGAAGTCCAATTATTAGGTTTTGAAATTGTTGCATTTGCAGGGGATGCACGTTCTAAGTTTTTAGAAGCATTGACAGCAGCTCAAGCTGGAGATTTTGCAAAAGCAGATGCATTGATTGAAGAAGGAAACAATTGCATTGCTGAAGCGCATAGAGCACAAACAAGCCTGTTAGCTAAAGAAGCGCAAGGTGATGATATTGCATACAGTGTAACGATGATGCATGGTCAAGACCATTTAATGACAACAATTTTACTGAAAGATTTAATGAAGCATTTATTAGAATTTTATAAAAGAGGGTGATGACAATGATGCAAAAATTGATCGCACAAATTGAAAAAGGGAAGCCATTTTTCGAGAAATTATCACGTAACATATATTTAAGAGCCATCCGTGATGGATTTATTTCTGCAATGCCTGTCATCTTATTCTCAAGTATCTTTCTATTAATTGCATACGTGCCAAATATATTTGGTTTTAAATGGGATAAAGGCATGGAAGCCATTTTAATGAAACCATATAACTATACGATGGGGCTTGTAGCATTTTTAGTAGCAGGAACGACAGCGAAATCTTTAACAGATTCATTTAACCGTAAGCTAGAAAGTACAAATCAAATTAACTTTATTTCTACAATGCTAGCAGCGATGTGTGGATTCTTGTTCTTAGCTTCTGATCCAGCCAAAGATGGTGGATTCTTAAGTGCATTTATGGGAACTAAAGGTTTATTAACAGCATTTTTATCAGCATTTGTAACTGTTATTGTTTATAACTTCTGTGTGAAGCGCAATATTACAATTAAAATGCCGAAAGAAGTACCGCCGAATATTTCACAAGTATTTAAGGACTTAATTCCATTTTCAGCGGTAATCATCATTCTTTATGCATTAGATTTAGTCATTCGCAACAGCTTTAAATCAAATGTAGCGGAAGGTATTTTAAAATTATTCGAACCATTATTTACAGCAGCAGATGGATGGATTGGTGTCACAATTATCTTTGGTGCCTTTGCATTATTCTGGTTTGTAGGAATTCATGGTCCATCAATAGTAGAGCCAGCAATTGCAGCCATTACATATGCGAATATCGAAGCGAACTTCAAGTTGCTTCAAGCTGGAGAACACGCAGATAAAATTATTACATCAGGTACACAAATGTTTATCGTTACTTTTGGAGGTACGGGTGCAACATTGGTCGTCCCGTTCATGTTTATGTGGATGACGAAATCTAAACGAAACAAAGCGATTGGACGTGCATCAGTTGTACCAACATTCTTTGGTGTAAACGAACCAATTTTATTTGGTGCACCACTAGTATTGAATCCTGTGTTCTTTATTCCATTTGTATTAGCACCAATTGTTAACGTATGGATTTTCAAACTTTTCGTTGAAGTGTTAGGAATGAATAGTTTTAGTGTAAATTTACCTTGGACAACACCAGGTCCATTGGGCATTATCATGGGTACAGGTTTTGGTTTATGGTCATTCGTACTAGCTATTACTTTGATTGTTGTAGATATTATTATTTACTACCCATTCCTAAAAGTTTATGATAGTGAAATTCTTGATGAAGAAGAAGGACGTAAAGAAAGTAATTCAGATTTAAAAGAAAAAGTTGCAGCAAACTTTGATACGAAAAAAGCTGATTCAATTTTAGCGGCAAGTGGTGTATCAGACGATGCAGCTAAAGCTTCAAATATCACAGAACAAACAAATGTCTTAGTACTTTGTGCCGGTGGTGGTACAAGTGGATTATTAGCCAACGCACTTAATAAAGCAGCTGAAGAATATCATGTGCCAGTGAAAGCAGCAGCTGGCGGATACGGCGCACATATGGACATTATGAAAGAGTACCAATTAATCATTTTAGCGCCACAAGTTGCGTCTAACTATGAAGATATTAAGCAAGATACAGATAGATTAGGTATTAAATTAGCGAAGACTCAAGGTGCTGAATATATCAAATTGACACGAGACGGCCAAGCAGCCCTTGATTTCGTTCAACAACAATTTGAAAATTAAGAATAGGAGTTTTTCATATGACTAAAACATTACCTGAAGATTTTATTTTTGGTGGAGCAACAGCAGCATATCAAGCAGAAGGTGCGACAAATACAGATGGTAAAGGTCGTGTTGCATGGGATACGTATTTGGAAGAAAACTATTGGTACACTGCAGAACCAGCGAGTGATTTTTATAACAGATATCCAGTGGATTTAGAATTAAGTGAAAAATTCGGTGTTAATGGTATCCGTATTTCAATTGCATGGTCACGTATCTTCCCAAATGGATATGGCGAAGTTAACCCTAAAGGTGTTGAGTATTACCATAAGTTATTTGCAGAGTGTCATAAACGTCATGTTGAACCATTTGTAACATTGCATCATTTTGATACACCAGAAGTGTTACACAAAGATGGCGATTTTCTAAATCGTAAAACGATTGACTACTTTGTAGATTATGCTGAATATTGTTTTAAAGAATTCCCAGAAGTAAAATATTGGACTACATTCAATGAAATTGGACCTATTGGTGATGGTCAATATTTAGTAGGTAAATTCCCTCCAGGTATTAAATATGATTTTGAAAAAGTTTTCCAATCACATCACAATATGATGGTTGCTCATGCAAGAGCAGTAAAATTATTTAAAGATGGCGGCTATCAAGGAGAAATTGGTGTTGTACACGCATTGCCAACAAAATATCCGTTCGATCCATCAAATCCTGAAGATGTTCGTGCAGCAGAATTAGAAGATATCATCCATAATAAATTCATCTTAGATGCAACATATTTAGGTAAGTATTCTCGTGAAACGATGGAAGGTGTGCAACATATCTTATCTGTTAATGGCGGTAAATTAAATATTACAGATGAAGATTATGCCATTTTAGATGCAGCCAAAGATTTAAACGACTTCTTAGGTATCAATTACTACATGAGTGACTGGATGAGAGGTTACGATGGAGAATCTGAAATCACGCATAATGCGACAGGTGATAAAGGCGGTTCTAAATACCAACTTAAAGGTGTCGGACAACGTGAATTTGATGTCGACGTACCTCGCACAGACTGGGACTGGATGATCTATCCTCAAGGTTTATATGATCAAATCATGCGTGTTGTTAAAGATTATCCTAACTATCACAAGATTTATATCACTGAAAATGGTTTAGGATATAAAGATGAATTTATTGAATCTGAAAAAACAGTTCATGATGATGCACGTATTGATTATGTAAGACAACATTTGAACGTTATTGCAGATGCTATTAAAGATGGTGCAAATGTTAAAGGTTACTTTATTTGGTCATTAATGGATGTGTTCTCTTGGTCAAATGGTTATGAAAAACGATATGGTTTATTCTATGTCGATTTTGAGACTCAAGAACGTTATCCTAAGAAAAGTGCTTATTGGTACAAAGAGTTAGCCGAAACAAAAGAAATTAAATAATTATAGATATTAAAAGGCCTATCAGTCGAGTGCTGGTAGGTCTTTATTTATAGAAAGAGATAAATTAAACAAGTATATACATATTTATATATTAATCAATGGGTGACACACCATTGAAAGCTAAAGAAGCAATCAATTAACAAACGTTAACGGACAACTTTCCAAAGTCATCTTAAAAGTTAATGATGTATTCAAAATCAACTAAAGGACATTTTTAATCACATCCTTTATACTTATATAAAAGACATGAATGGGAGTTAAAAGTGTGAAGAAAATTTTTGTAATTATTACGACATTGTTAGCGGTCGCTATTATTATAGGCTCTATTATTACGGTGGTGTTTAGTCAACGACAGGCACAAACATTTAAAATACAACAACAGCAATTTGTTAAAAAGCCAATTCCAACATTGTTCTTACATGGATTTGGTGGTAGTGCCAATTCTGAAAAGTTTATGGTGAAGCAAGCAGAAAAAAGAGGGGTAACTAAAGATATCATCACTGCTTACGTTTCAAAGGATGGTGCAGTGACATTTAAAGGGAAACTAAGAAAAGATGCAGTGAATCCTATTGTGAAAATTGAACTTGAAAATAACAGACAAGGCTATTTGGATAAGAATGCTGCGTGGTTTAAAAATGTACTGACTAAGTTACAATCTGAATACAATTTCGATAAATTCAACTTTGTCGGTCACTCAATGGGGAACTTAACATTTGCACAATATATGATGACATATGGTAACGACAAGTCACTGCCACAGTTAAACAAACAAGTGAATATTGCAGGGACATTTAATGGTGTTTTAAATATGAATGAAGATGTCAATGAAATTACAGTTGATAAAGATGGTAAACCAAGTCGAATGAATCAACCTTATCAGCAATTACGCGTGCTAAAAGATATTTATAAAGGTAAAGGTATCGAAGTGCTAAATATTTATGGAGATTTGAAAGATGGTACACATTCAGACGGCAGAGTGTCTAATAGTTCTTCGAAATCATTAAAATATTTACTGGGAAATAGTCCGAAAAGTTATCGAGAATCTAAATATGAAGGTGAGCCTGCACAACATAGTCAGCTTCATGAGAATGAAAATGTTGCTAATGAGTTAATCGACTTCTTATGGAAAAAATAAAGCAACTGCTAGTTTTCTGGGGCAAAAAAGCTTGTAATATTAGAGCTTTTCAAAAATTATCTATTGTTTGAGAGTTTCCATAAAATGTCTAAGTCGTAACATTTTTAATTTATGTTTACAGCAAATATAATGTACTTGAAGTTAAATGAATCAGTGCTTAAGTCAAAATATAACAACTAAGAATGTATTTGCATACAGACATCACGAAGACACAATTAAAACTTAACGCTTAAGTAACAAATAAGTAAAAGTTTCAAATAAAGAAAGGTGATTAATGATGCAAAATAAACAAATTCTTTTTAACAAAATACCAGAAGGCATGCCTCAAGAGGATACATTCAAAATTGAAGAGATTGACACGCCTAAACTTGAGAGCGATGGTGTACTTGTACAAACGCTGTATATTTCAGTGGATCCATATATGAGAGGACGTATGACTAAGGCAGATTCGTATGTACAGCCTTTTGAAATTGGTAAACCGATTGTTAGCCATGTCGTTGCAAAAGTAATTGATTCGACACTCGCAGATTATAAAAAAGGAGATGTCGTTGTAGGTATGTTGCCTTGGCGAATCATTAATCATGTCCAAGCGGATCAAATTACTAAAGTTCCAACGACAGATGTACCACTTGATTTATATTTAAGTGTTTTAGGAATGCCAGGACAAACAGCATATCATGGTCTGCTTGATATTGGACAACCTAAAGCCGGTGATACTGTTGTGGTTTCAGCTGCATCTGGTGCTGTAGGTTCAGTTGTAGGTCAAATTGCTAAGATTAAAGGTTGCCGTGTAGTAGGTATTGCGGGTGGCGACAAAAAAGTAAATTATTTAACAG
>NZ_JACYHC010000414.1:0-6253 GCF_017152085.1 Staphylococcus sp. EG-SA-2 | reverse complement strand
TGCCATTTGGAAAGACATAAAGAATCCAGAAGCACCTTTAGCGAATATGCCGTGTTCATATAAATTTGTGAAACTGGCATGCCCGAATTGAGTTTTAAATGCAAATAGAATCATGACGAAACCAACTACTATTAAACCAATAATTGTCGCTATTTTAATGATAGAGAACCAAAATTCTAATTCTCCGAAAAGTCTTGCGCTAAGTAGGTTGAATGACATTAATAACAGTACACAAAATAGTGCACTTATCCAGTTTGGAATTTCTGGGAACCAAAAGCTAACATATTTTGCCACAGCCGTTACTTCAGCCATACCTGTAATAATCCAACAGAACCAGTATGTCCATCCGGTAACAAATCCTGCAAAAGGCCCAATATATGTATTGGTTACATCTGCGAAAGATTTAAATTCAGTATTCTGTATAATGATTTCTCCTAAACCTCGCATAAACATAAATAACATAAATCCTATAATGATGTATGTTAATAGAATTGAAGGGCCGGTTAATGCAATCGTTTGACCAGCACCTAAGAATAAGCCTGTACCAATTGCACCGCCAATTGCAATTAATTGTATGTGGCGATTGCTCAGTTCCCTTTGTAATTTTTCAGCCATAATACATCTCCCTTAAATATAGATATGTTTATTATGCACTTATATTGAGATATATACAATTATTTTCGGTAAAAATGTGTAAAATTCCATGTTAATATACTTTGGTTTTTATAATCATATATAATAACCAATTGAAAATTTAATTCTATTGTAAAATTCATGGATTATTCACATCTTGAAAAAGCTTTAATGGTGCTATTTGTGGCTATTCTGTGACATTTACATAGATTTACAAAAAAATTGTTGCACATATAATGCCAGTTTTTATATTTCACAAACGAAATGCGTTTAGCTATAATATTAGTTGAAAGCCATTTCATAAAGAAACAGTAAAGGGGAAATTTATCATGGCAGAATTACAAAGAGGTTTAGAAGGGGTTATCGCAGCGGAGACTAAAATAAGTTCAATTATTGAAAGTCAATTGACTTATGCCGGCTATGATATTGATGATCTAGCTGAAAATGCGCAATTTGAAGAAGTTATTTTCCTATTATGGAACTATAGATTGCCAAACGAAGAAGAGCTTGCTCATCTAAAAGGGAAATTAAATCAATACATGACATTAAATCCTCGTGTGTATACACATTTTGAGGAGTATGTTACAGATCACGTGCATCCAATGACAGCATTACGTACGTCATTATCATATATTGCACATTTCGATCCTGATGCTGAAAATGAATCAGATGAAAATCGTTATGAAAGAGCAATGCGTATACAGGCTAAAGTAGCATCATTAGTTACAGCGTTTGCTCGAGTAAGACAAGATAAAGAACCACTTAAGCCTAATCCTGACTTAAGTTATGCGGCAAACTTCCTATATATGTTACGTGGGGAATTACCAACAGATATAGAAGTAGAAGCCTTCAATAAAGCACTTATTTTACACGCTGATCATGAGTTGAACGCATCTGCATTTACAGCACGTTGTGCGGTATCATCATTGTCAGATATGTACTCAGGTATTGTAGCAGCTGTAGGTTCTCTGAAAGGGCCATTACATGGTGGTGCAAACGAACAAGTTATGACGATGTTATCTGAGATTGGGTCAATTGAAAATGTTGATGCTTACTTAGATGAAAAATTTGCTAATAAAGATAAAGTAATGGGCTTTGGTCATCGTGTATATAAAGATGGTGATCCTAGAGCGAAATATTTAAGAGAAATGAGCCGTCAAATTACGAAAGACGCTGGTCGTGAAGAATTATTTGAAATGTCAGTGAAAATGGAAAAACGTATGGCAGAAGAAAAAGGATTAATTCCTAATGTTGATTTTTATAGTGCGAGTGTTTATCACTGTATGGAAATACCTCATGACTTATTCACGCCAATCTTTGCTGTAAGTCGTTCTGCAGGATGGATTGCTCATATTTTAGAACAATATAAAGATAATAGAATTATGCGTCCTAGAGCGAAATATATTGGCGAAACGAATCGTAAGTATATCCCGCTTGAAGAAAGAAAATAATCAATACAAATTAAAAATGAAGATGTAAAATTTGGAGGTAAAATAACTATGACTGCAGAAAAAATTACTCAAGGAACTGAAGGATTAAACGTACCTAATGAACCAATTATCCCATTTATTATCGGTGATGGAATTGGACCGGATATTTGGAAGGCAGCAAGCCGAGTTATAGATGCTGCTGTTGAGAAAGCCTATAATGGCGAAAAACGCATTGAATGGAAAGAAGTGCTAGCTGGCCAAAAAGCATTTGATACAACTGGTGAATGGTTACCTCAAGAAACACTTGATACAATTAAAGAATATTTAATTGCTGTTAAAGGACCTTTAACAACACCAATTGGTGGTGGTATTAGATCATTAAATGTGGCTTTACGCCAAGAATTAGATTTATTTACTTGCTTAAGACCGGTACGTTGGTTTAAAGGAGTACCATCACCTGTTAAACGTCCACAAGATGTTGATATGGTTATTTTCCGTGAAAATACTGAAGACATTTATGCTGGTATTGAATTTAAAGAAGGTACAACAGAAGTTAAAAAGGTAATTGACTTCTTACAAAACGAAATGGGTGCGACAAACATTCGATTCCCAGAAACTTCAGGTATTGGTATTAAACCAGTTTCTAAAGAAGGAACTGAGCGATTAGTTAGAGCAGCTATACAATATGCTATCGATAATAACCGTAAATCAGTTACTTTAGTTCATAAAGGTAATATTATGAAATTTACAGAAGGCTCATTTAAGCAGTGGGGTTACGATTTAGCATTATCTGAATTTGGTGATCAAGTATTCACTTGGCAACAATATGACGAAATTGTTGAAAATGAAGGCAGAGATGCTGCTAATGCTGCTCAAGAAAAAGCTGAAAAAGAAGGCAAGATTATCATTAAAGATTCTATTGCTGACATTTTCTTACAACAAATTTTAACTCGTCCAGCTGAGCATGATGTTGTAGCAACTATGAACTTGAATGGTGACTATATTTCAGATGCTTTAGCTGCACAAGTTGGTGGTATTGGTATTGCGCCAGGTGCAAACATTAATTATGAAACAGGTCATGCTATTTTTGAAGCAACACATGGTACAGCTCCAAAATATGCAGGTTTAAATAAAGTGAATCCATCTTCAGTAATTTTAAGTTCTGTATTAATGTTAGAACATTTAGGATGGCAAGAAGCGGCAGATAAGATTACAGATTCAATTGAAGATACAATTGCTTCAAAAGTTGTTACTTATGACTTTGCCCGTTTAATGGATGGTGCTGAAGAAGTTTCTACATCAGCATTTGCAGATGAATTGATTAAAAATTTAAAATAAGCAAAATAAAATTAGGTGAGTCTAGCAACTTTAATTGCTAGGTTCGCCTTTTTAAATGAATTGAAGTTGGCAACAGGATAGAAATAATAAAGAGTCACCAATGATTGATTATGTAGTGTTTATTACACATTAGACAAAGCGAATTTGTACATAAGCTTAGGAATAAATGAGTAAAACTCATGCATAGGTAGTGGGATAGAAATGATATTTTTACAAAATTTATTTCGTTGTCCCAGAGTAAGTCATGCAAATGATAGAAGGAAATATAAGAAGTATTTTATTTATATGTAAAGTAATGTAAAAAATGTGTAAAGATAATGTGTAGGATGTTATTTTTATAAATAGTTCGGTTATAATGTAAATATAATTATAAGTTAGGGAGGCATACCATGTCGCAAAAAGTGTTGGTAGTAGATGACGAACATTCAATCGTAACATTACTTAAATATAACTTAGAAACAGCTGGTTATGAAGTTGTTGTCGCATTTGATGGTGATGAGGCTTTAGAAAAGGTAGAAAGTGAACAGCCAGATTTAATTATTTTAGATGTTATGCTACCTAAAAAAGATGGCATTGACGTATGTAAGACTGTAAGAACAAATAAAAATTTAGTCCCTATATTAATGTTAACGGCGAAAAATGATGAGTTTGATCGGGTATTAGGTTTAGAATTAGGTGCCGATGACTATATGACTAAGCCTTTTTCACCTAGAGAAGTTGTTGCCCGTGTGAAAGCCATTTTAAGACGTTCTCAATTTGTAAAAGAAGTAGAAGAGATTGACGATGATATTACCATCGGATCGATACGTATTAGACCCGATTATTTTGAAGTATATAAGCATAACGAGTTATTGGAGCTAACACCGAAAGAATTTGAACTCTTGCTTTATTTGATAGAAAGACAAGGCAGAGTCATTACGAGAGAGCATATGTTAAATACGGTATGGAATTATGAATTTGCAGGAGACTCAAGAATTGTTGATGTACATATCAGTCATTTAAGAGATAAATTAGAAGATAATCCTAAGAAGCCACAACTTATTAAAACTGTGCGTGGCTTAGGCTATAAATTGGAAAGACCTAAAGAACAATGATGAAGTTTCACCACCGCTTAATGTTATTGATAAGCAGTATATTAATTATCAGTTTTGTTACATTAGGCATTATTATTCACGCTTCCATCACATATGTTTTATCAGAAAAACACGAACAAGCTCTAGCAACAGATGCAAGATCATATATTTATTTAGTCCAAGATAATGAGATTGATAAAGTTAAAGAAATTGTAAAACAGCAAAATATAGATTTATTGATAACTAAACATGATAAAAAGGTGTTTAGTAGTGGCAAACTGAAAGCTATCCCAAATAGTGATAGCTATATTCAAAAAAGGGACGTTTTTATTTTTAATAAGAAGGTTAACGGTTATCATGTATGGATTAAAGGTTACAATAACGATATTACAGAAATGCATTGGACGTTGTGGAAATATCTTATATTGACATGTTTAGTTGTACTCATTTGTCTGTATTTTGCAAGCCGTAGTTTTAAGCGTACATTAATCCGTCCCATTCAAGAAGTTACTTATGCAACACAATTGTTGGCAAATGGTTATTATCACATACGTGTACCTGAAAGTAATGTTGTAGAAACGAAAGCGCTTTTTGTGTCTACCAATGATTTAGCACGACGCCTTCAAAAGCTTAATAATGAGCAAAAAATTCAATCCAACCGTTTAAAAACAACGATTGAAAATATTCCAAGTGCTATTTTAATGATAGATCGAAATGGAAAAATCGTTGTTGCAAATAAAGCGTATTATGAACAGTTCAACATCTCGCATAATATTGAACAAGTAGGCTATCACGGCTATGTTAATACTGAAATTGAGCAATTAATTTTAGAAAGTTTTAAAGTTGAAAAACCTATTTATGAACAATTGGAAGTTGCAATAAACCAAGTCCATGCCAAGTACTTTGATATTTCATGCGTTCCGATTTTAACTAGGTCTCAAAAAAGTTTGCAAGGGATTTTAGTTGTGATGCATGATATAACAAATCTGAAACAACTTGAAAATCTAAGACGTGAATTTGTAGCAAATGTTTCACATGAATTAAAAACACCTATTACTTCAATTAAGGGGTTTGCTGAAACGCTTATTGATGGTGCAAAAAATGATGCGGAATCATTAGACATGTTTTTAAACATAATTTTAAAAGAATCAAATCGAATAGAATCTTTAGTAACAGATCTGTTAGATTTATCGCATATTGAGCAACATACAGAGTTAGATACAGACTATATGAATTTATCAGATTTAACGCGGCGTATTATTGATAATATGATGACTCAAGCCAATCAAAAAAATATTTCCATTCATACTGATATTGAAAAAGATGTCATTGTTAAAGCACAAGAAAGTAAAATTGCTCAAGTTATCACGAATTTGTTAACGAATGCAATTAACTATTCTTATGAAGATGGAGATATTAACGTTCGTGTGTATCGAGATGACTTTCGTGTCATTTTCGAAGTACAAGATTTTGGTATAGGTATTAAATTAGAAGACCAACAGCGTATTTTTGAAAGATTTTATAGAGTAGATAAAGCACGAAGTAGAGATTCTGGTGGGACAGGTCTTGGATTATCAATTACAAAGCATATAGTAGAGGCCCACCAAGGCAATATTGAAGTGAATAGTCAAGTTGGCAAAGGCTCAACGTTCAAAGTTATTCTAAAAGATTATAAAGAATAAAAATTAAAGTGGTAACAGCGCGTGTATTTTTCACGAAGTTGTTGCTGCTTTTTTATTTCGTTCAAATCTCTATTGGTATTAAATTAGAGTTAATGAA
>NZ_JACYHC010000413.1:0-6306 GCF_017152085.1 Staphylococcus sp. EG-SA-2 | reverse complement strand
CATGCAACTATGCTTGCGAATCAAGGCATTATTAGTCAACAAGACAGCGAACAAATTATACAAGGACTAAAATCTATTCAACATGATTATCATCAAGATCAAATTCAATTTAGTGCATCATTAGAAGATATTCATTTAAATATTGAACATGAATTAATTAAACGTATTGGTGATGCTGGTGGTAAGTTGCATACTGGACGCAGTAGAAACGATCAAGTTGCAACAGATATGCACTTGTACACTAAGAAACAAGTGCAAGATATCATCGCATTAATTAAGTCGTTACAAAGTGTAATTGTAGACATCGCTTCCAATAATGTTGATACAATTATGCCTGGTTATACTCATTTACAGCGTGCACAGCCAATTTCATTTGCACATCATATTATGACTTATTTTTGGATGTTACAACGAGACCAACAACGATTTGAAGATAGTTTAAAACGAATCGATATTAATCCTTTAGGTGCAGCAGCCTTAAGTGGTACCACATACCCTATCGATAGACACGAGACAACAGCATTGTTGAACTTTGGCAGTCTCTATGAGAATAGCCTAGATGCTGTTAGTGACAGAGACTATATTATTGAAACATTGCATAATATTTCTTTAACGATGGTTCACTTATCACGCTTTGCAGAGGAAATTATTTTCTGGTCCACAGACGAAGCTAAATTCATTACATTATCAGATGCATTTTCAACTGGCTCATCTATTATGCCACAAAAGAAAAATCCTGATATGGCAGAATTAATTAGAGGTAAAGTTGGTCGAACGACTGGTCATTTAATGAGCATGCTTATGACTTTAAAAGGATTACCTCTAGCATATAACAAAGATATGCAGGAAGATAAAGAAGGTTTATTCGATGCTGTCCATACAATTAAAGGTTCTTTACGTATTTTCGAAGGTATGATTCAAACGATGACAATTAATAAAGAACGACTCAATCAAACTGTTAAAGAAGATTTTTCAAATGCAACGGAACTAGCAGATTATTTAGTAACTAAAAATATTCCATTTAGAACTGCACATGAAATTGTAGGAAAAATCGTCTTAGAATGTATACAACAAGGTCATTATTTATTAGATGTTCCTTTAGCAACATATCAACAACATCATTCTAGTATCGATGCCGATATTTACGATTATTTGCAGCCTGAAAATTGCTTGAAACGACGTCAAAGTTACGGGTCAACGGGGCAATCATCGGTCAAACAACAACTTGATGTTGCTAAACAATTACTATCACAATAAATACGTTAATCTACCTACCCACAATGTCTATTAAAATTACATTGTGGGTATTTTAATGCTCTCTTCGTCTTGTTGAACATCACATTTTTAAGATTCCTAAAATGTTTGATAATTCTTTTAAATTTATATTACAGAAATGTTATAAATTGTAAAAGAAATGTGTAAAGCGTTTTCACAAGCAGGTTTTTGTAGTATTTTAAAATTGTTAGACTACAAATAAAGAGATGAAAGGATAAAGACTATGACTAACTCTTCGAAAAGCTTCACTAAATTTATGGCTGCTTCTGCTGTTTTTACTATGGGATTTTTATCAGTACCTACTGCTGGCGCTGAACAAACAAATCAAATTGCAAATAAACCTCAGGCTATTCAATGGCATACAAATTTAACGAATGAGCGATTCACTACTATCGCACATCGTGGCGCAAGTGGCTATGCACCAGAGCATACGTTTCAAGCATATGATAAGAGTCATAATGAGTTAAAAGCATCTTATATCGAAATTGATTTACAACGTACCAAAGATGGACATTTAGTTGCTATGCATGATGAAACTGTTAACCGTACAACAAATGGACACGGTAAAGTTGAGGATTATACCCTTGATGAATTAAAACAGTTAGATGCAGGAAGTTGGTTTAATAAAAAATATCCAAAATACGCAAGAGCAAGTTATAAAAATGCTAAAGTACCCACTTTAGATGAAATTTTAGAACGTTATGGCCCGAATGCAAACTATTATATTGAAACAAAGTCACCTGATGTATACCCAGGAATGGAAGAACAATTATTAGCTTCATTGAAAAAGCATCACCTTTTAAATAACAATAAATTAAAAAATGGACATGTAATGATTCAATCATTTTCTGACGAAAGTTTAAAGAAAATTCATCGTCAAAATAAGCATGTGCCATTAGTAAAATTAGTTGATAAAGGTGAACTACAACAATTTAACGACCAACGCTTAAAAGAGATACGCTCTTATGCGATTGGATTAGGTCCTGATTATACAGATTTAACTGAACAAAATACCCATCATTTAAAAGACTTAGGATTTATAGTACATCCTTATACAGTGAATGAAAAAGCTGATATGTTACGATTAAATAAATATGGCGTTGATGGTGTCTTTACAAATTTCGCTGATAAATATAAAGAAGTCATTAAGTAGTATTGTTAAACTAGAAAACATAAATACAAAAATATAGCTATTACTATAAAAAACAGCAGTAAGATATTTCCAAATTGAAATTATCCTACTGCTGTCTTTTTGATCAACTATATATAGTTGAGCGTTTAATTAGAAATTCTCAGTGTTGGGGCCTCGCCAACTTGCATTGTCTGTAGAATTTCTTTTCGAAATTCTCTGTGTTGGGGCCCCTGACTAAAATTGAAAAAAGCTTGTTACAAGCGCATTTTCGTTCAGTCAACTACTGCCAATATAACTTCGTAGAGCATAGAACATTGATTTATGTCCCAGCCTGGTTTAATTAAAAATTCTCAGTGTTGGGGGCCAGCCAACTTGCACACTATTGTAAGCTGACTTTCCACCAGCCTCTGTGTTGGGGCCCCGACTATTTTTGAAAAGAGCGTGTTACACGGGCATTGTTTTACAGTCAACTGCTGCTAAAATAAAATTAACGAGCTTAGGGCTTTGTTTTCTGTCCCAAGCTCGTTAAATCACATATGATAATTAATTATGCCCAACCACGATATCTAGCTGCTTCTGCTGTACGTTTAATACCTATGATATATGCTGCAAGTCTCATATCTATTTTTCGATTTTGAGACAATTCGTAAATCGTGTCAAATGCCGCTTCTAATTTTTCACGTAGCTTTTCATTTACTTCTTCTTCAGACCAATAATAACCTTGATTATTTTGTACCCATTCGAAGTAAGAAACCGTTACACCACCAGCACTTGCTAATACGTCTGGAACTAATAATATACCACGTTCAGTTAAAATACGTGTTGCTTCTGGTGTTGTAGGTCCATTAGCAGCTTCAACAACGATACTAGCTTTAATATCATGTGCATTGTCTTCTGTAATTTGGTTTGAAATAGCCGCTGGTACTAAAATGTCACAATCTAATTCAAACAATTCTTTATTTGAGATTGTTTCTTCAAATAAATTTGTTACCGTACCAAAACTATCACGACGGTCTAATAAATAATCTATATCTAAGCCATTTGGATCGTGTAATGCACCGTAAGCATCAGAGATACCTACAATTTTTGCACCTAAATCATATAAGAATTTAGCTAAGAAACTTCCGGCATTACCGAAACCTTGAATAACAACCTTGGCACCTTCAATTTGCATATTACGACGTTTTGCAGCTTGTTCAATTGCAATAACTACACCTAGTGCAGTTGATCTGTCGCGTCCATGAGAACCACCCAATACAATTGGTTTACCTGTGATGAAACCTGGTGAATTAAATTTATCTAATGCACTATATTCATCCATCATCCAAGCCATAATTTGTGAGTTTGTAAATACATCTGGTGCTGGAATATCTTTGTTCGGACCTACGAATTGTGAAATTGCTCTTACATATCCGCGTGATAAACGTTCAACTTCATGAATGCTCATTTGACGTGGATCACAAACGATACCACCCTTACCACCACCGTATGGTAAGTTTACAATGCCACATTTCAAAGTCATCCACATTGATAATGCTTTTACTTCTTCTTCATCAACATCTGGGTGGAAACGCACGCCCCCTTTTGTTGGTCCAACAGCATCATTATGTTGCGCACGGTAACCTGTGAATGTTTTAACTGTGCCATCATCCATTCGTACAGGGATACGCACTTGTAACATTCTTAAAGGTTCTTTAATTAAATCGTACATTCCTTCGTCAAATCCCAATTTATGCAATGCTTCTTTAATAATTCCTTGAGTAGAAGTTACTAAATTATTGTTCTCAGTCATGATCCTTTTCGCCTCTTCTTTACCTAATGATTTCGCTTTCAAACATATTGTAACATAACGTATTCCTTTTTAAAGCCCTTACAAACTGATTGTTACAACTTTTTGACATTATTGAAATACATGTCTTATTTTTTCAAGTGCAAGGTCCAATTCTTCTTTAGTAATAATTAATGGTGGTGCAAAACGAATGACAGTATCATGCGTTTCTTTACATAATAAGCCTTCTTCTTTCAAAGCTTCACAATATGGTCTAGCACTTTCATTAAGTTCCACACCTATAAACAAACCACGTCCACGGACTTCTTTAATTGATGGATGATCAATTTGCTTTAATTGTTCTTTAAAATAATCTCCTAATTCTAAAGAGCGCCCTGGTAAATCCTCATCAACGATAACATCTAATGCAGCAATTGATGCAGCACAAGCAAGTGGATTACCACCAAATGTTGAACCATGTGAGCCAGGTGTAAAGACATCTAATACTTCTTTATCTGCTAATACAACAGAAATTGGGAAGACACCACCACCTAGTGCTTTACCTAAAATATAGACATCAGGTTTTACATTATCCCAATCCGTAGCAAATAATTTACCCGAACGACCTAATCCTGCTTGGATTTCGTCAGCAATAAATAAGACATTATGTTCATCACATAATTCTCTAATTGCTTTCAAATATCCTTCTGGCGGTATATTTATACCCGCTTCACCTTGAATTGGTTCTACTAAAACTGCTGCAGTATTTTCATTAATTGCAGCTTTCAATGCATCTACATCTCCAAAATCAACTTTTCTAAATCCATCTAATAACGGACCATAACCACGTTGGTATTCTGCTTCTGAAGATAATGAAACTGGCGCCATTGTTCGACCATGGAAGTTACCATTAAATGCAATGATTTCTGCTTTATTTGGCTCAATTCCTTTAACATCGTATGCCCAGCGTCGTGCTGCTTTCAAAGCTGTTTCTACTGCTTCAGCACCTGTATTCATTGGTAAAGCTTTATCTTTACCTGCCAGTTTACAAATTTTTTCGTACCATTCACCTAAGTTATCACTATGAAAAGCACGTGAAACTAGAGTCACTTTATCAGCTTGATCTTTTAATGCTTGAATAATTTTCGGATGTCTATGACCTTGGTTAACAGCGGAATATGCAGATAACATATCCATATATTTATTGCCTTCAGGATCTTTAACCCATACCCCTTCAGCTTCTGAAATGACAATTGGCAATGGTAAATAATTATGTGCTCCGTAATGATTTGTTAACTCAATAATTTTTTCAGATTTAGTCATCATATCTCCCCTTTTCATCATTTATAACTATTATACATGAAACATTATCCAAATAATTACATTAGTTTTCAAAGCAGATACTTTTCCACCAAAAAAGATGAAATAATCACTAAGTTTCATTAAATTTGTCTATTTTGAAAACCCTTACATTTATAATGACATAATTACTTAAATGATTACAAGCAAAAGAATTGATAATTTTACACTTAATCAAAAGTGTATTTTACTAAGAATATTTTTATTTATAAATATTGAAAACCACTAACAAATTGCATACACAATATCATTAGTGGTAACAGTTAAACACTTATTTATCTTTACGTGGTAATGGATAGAATCCTTCATTAAATTGATGCCATAAATTAGGAGTTAAGTGATGATTATCTTCTCTCTCTGGATCAAAGTAATTAATAATTTCATCTTCCCGTCCATCTTTAATTTTTTCAACAAATTGATAATCCAGTAGTAGCTCTCTACCAATGGCTACTAAGTCAACACCAACATTTTCAACTGCATCTAAAGCTTCGTCAGCTGTGAAAATTGAACCAATACCGATAAGTGGCATACGACCATTTATCCATTTGTGAATTAAAGGTAGTCTTTCTTGTCCAGCGTATTTACCTTCACGTGTCGTTGCATGCGTATCCATCATTGAAACATGAATATAGTCGATTGGCATATGGCTAATTTTATTAACGAGTTCCTCTGTAATTTCCATTGTGATTCCTGGAGACTCCGCTTCCTCTGGAGATAATCTGTATCCAACTATAAAGTCTTTATTGCCATACGCTTCTTTCGCTTTAAGCAC
>NZ_JACYHC010000412.1:0-6312 GCF_017152085.1 Staphylococcus sp. EG-SA-2 | reverse complement strand
ATTTAGGCTTAGATTTAAAAGATGCATCAATTGATATGTTAGGTACTGCAAGTAAAGTAGAAGTAACTAAAGATAATACCACTGTTGTTGATGGTGACGGTGACGAAAACAGCATTGATGCACGTGTTAGCCAATTGAAATCTCAAATTGAAGAAACTGAATCTGACTTTGATCGTGAAAAATTACAAGAGCGCTTAGCTAAATTAGCAGGCGGTGTTGCAGTTATCAAGGTAGGTGCAGCAAGTGAAACAGAACTTAAAGAACGTAAATTACGTATTGAAGATGCTTTAAACTCTACACGTGCAGCAGTTGAAGAAGGTATTGTTGCAGGTGGTGGTACTGCACTAGTAAATGTTTACCAAAAAGTAAGTGAAATTGAAGCTGAAGGCGACATTGAAACAGGTGTGAATATTGTACTTAAAGCATTAACTGCACCAGTTCGCCAAATTGCTGAAAATGCAGGATTAGAAGGCTCTGTCATCGTTGAACGCTTGAAAAATGCAGAACCAGGTGTTGGTTTTAACGCTGCTACAAACGAGTGGGTTAATATGTTAGAAGCAGGTATCGTTGATCCAACTAAAGTAACACGCTCAGCATTACAACATGCAGCAAGTGTTGCAGCAATGTTCTTAACGACTGAAGCGGTTGTAGCATCAATTCCAGAAAAAAATAATGACCAACCTAACATGGGTGGCATGCCAGGAATGATGTAAAACTGTTTATAGTTTTGACTAACTAGAAAATTACATTATGCACGAGTATGATTCATTCTAAGTATAAATTAGAATGCACGCAAATATATTTTAATTACGAGACGTCTTCCATTTGGTGACTAAACTTATGGGAGGCGTCTTTTTTGTATGAATTTGTGATTTTAGCATAGATATTCATAGTGGTATTGATATCTTTATGCCGTAATCGTTCTTGTATTTCTTTAATGTGTACACCTGATTCTATGAGCAATGCGCAATGTGTGTATCTGAATGAGTGCGTAGAGATATTTTTGAGTATGCTGGTACGTGACATAATGGTTTGTATCCACATTGATAGTTTTTTCATTACAATGGTTATCATTATATAATTCGTTTTTCCAATTATTTTGAACGTTTATCTTATAATCACGCAACACCTTTATTACATTTGGGTCAACGGAAATCTTACCGATAGAACTTTCAGTTTTAGGGGGAAGTATCTGAAATTTCTTCTTGTTATTATTTGGATTGTAATATGTTTTAGTAATACTAATCGTGTTGTTTTCAAAATCAATATCAGACCACTTCAATGCTAGTATCTCGCCAGCACGACAGCCGGTATATGCAAGTGTGCTAAAGACTTCAAAGCTAGTTAACGGGGCGATGATGAAATAAATACTGATGATTTCTTTTTAATAGGTGATGAAGATTCTGACGAATTGATGACAGACGATAATGTCAATGATCATATTATAAAGAATCACATAGAAATGATTGTTGACAGATTAGCGACCGATAAAGAGTTTTATATTTTTGACTCCCTTATACAAGGACTTAGTTATCAAGATATTAGTAGTGCCTTAGATTGTTCAGAACAATCTGTAATATTATGGTATGAAACCATATTAGATAAAATTGTGGGGGTGATAAAATGAGTGAGTTAACTGCAAAGCAAGCACGTTTTGTGAATGAGTATATTAGAACACTGAATGTAACACAAAGTGCCATAAAAGCAGGATATAACGCAAATAGCGCACATGTGACAGCGTGTAGGTTATTGAAAAAGCCGCACATCAAGCAATATATACAAGAACAAAAAGATAAGATTATAGATGAGAATGTATTAACCGCAAAAGAGTTATTACATGTGCTAACGAATGCGACAGTCGGTGATGAAACAGAAACGAAAGAAGTTGTAGTCAAGCGTGGAGAATATAAAGAAAATCCACAAAGTGGCAAAGTACAATTAGTCTATAATGAACATGTTGAACTGATAGAGGTACCAATAAAACCTAGTGATCGTTTAAAAGCTCGTGAAATGTTGGGTAAATATCATAAATTATTTACAGATAAGCATGATATAAACGGTAATGTACCTATATTCATTAATATTGGTGAATGGGACGGAGGTGATGAGGGGTTAGATAAGGCAGTGAAAGATGTATCTAACGATAATCCTAATCATACTGTGATTGTGGATGATATACCGTTAGAAGATTATGAGTCAATTAGGTTTTTATAAATTGGGTATATATTTTATGGTGTTGCCAGTATTTATTGATAGTATCGGTTAAGACGATGAGAAGAATGAGTGAGATTTAAAAGAGTTGTAAACGCAATATCCTAATGCTGATTTTCATATTGATGATTTAGGGAGGTTTTCAGGAGTAAAAGTATGATATTTTTTTCAAATTACATCAACATTTCAGATTAATTATTGTAATATATAATAAAATGATTTAAGAAAAAGGGAGAAAATGGATAATATAAATAAAAATGAAAAATTTCGTGTTTTGTCAACAATTGCTATTACTATATCATTTATTTTAAATTTTGGGTTGTTTATTTCTCTAGCTATTTGGTCAATAAATTCGATGGGTAATAAACAATGCATTAGTTTGAATTTATTGCTTTCGGATGATACTTTCGCAGTAATTTCAGTAATGACAACTTTGGGAACTGCTATTTTAGGAGGTATAGCACCTTCAATATATGGTATTTTTACATCGCCTATAGATAAAAAAAGTAGTTTTAGGGCTATTAGCGATTGGGAGCAAGAACAAAGAAATAATGTTAAAGATCTGATGATGCTATTACCATTTACATTACTTAGTATTTTAATTGTGATTTTTATTTTTCAGTTTGCATATTCTAAACTATTTAATACGATAGCTATTATAATATTTATTATAATACTTGTTGTTATGTTTTTTTTAATTTTATTAATCTGTTATAAAATTACTGTGATGATATGCAGATATTTTTCAAAAGAATAGCAATGATTTGTTTACGCTGAGAAACGTCCTGATTTGCAGTGAGAAATGATTTTGCGTATCTATTGTATGTAACAATAGGTACATAATATTTTTAGGGTGGGTTATATGAGCATAATTACAAGATTGTTTAATAACAGTGATTTTGAAAAATTAAATCAACTATGTAAATTATATGATGATCTAGGTTATCCAACAAATGAGAATGATTTAAAAAAGAGACTAAAGAAAATAACGAATCATGATGATTACTTCCTACTGCTTTTGATAAAAGAAAATAAAATAATTGGTTTAAGTGGTATGTGTAAAATGATGTTTTACGAAAAAAATGCAGAGTATATGAGAATCCTTGCGTTTGTTATACATTCTGAATTTAGGAAAAAAGGTTATGGAAAGAGATTATTAGCTGATTCTGAAGAATTTTCTAAACGGTTGAATTGTAAAGCAATAACACTAAATAGTGGTAATAGAAATGAAAGACTATCTGCACATAAACTATATAGTGATAATGGGTATGTTAGCAATACATCTGGGTTTACTAAACAACTATAAGTGTGAGCATTCGTATAATACGATGTAGGAACATATTTTATTGTAAATGTTGCATGTATGCCTCGTATTATGACTTATTTAAAGGGAGAAAAAAGGGCATAATTCTTCGATTGTTGGAGAAATGGACTAGATTTTCGAGATTTTCCAACAATAAATCAATGTTGGAAAACAGTTTTTGAGTGACATAATTATGACATAATAGAATTGAAAAACTAAAAATAATAGCGTTGTCTAAAAATTAAAACGCTGATTTAATAATCTTTAAAGCGTGTATTAAAGTAAGTTTTTATTAGTGCATAATGCCGGGAATGATGTAAAACTGTATATAGTTTTGACTAATTAGAAAATTACATTATGAACGAGTATGATGTATTCTAAGTACAAATTAGAATGCACGCAAATATATTTTAATTACGAGACGTTTTCCATTTGGTGACTAGACTTATGGGAGGCGTCTTTTTTATGTGCTAATTTGTAATTGAGATTCATAATGGTATTTAAATCATTATGGTGCGGGAGTTATGGTATTGCCATAATATGAGAGTGCATCCACTTCTATAAGTAATGCATATTGCGAGTGCAGGAATGAATGAGTGCTTGATTAAAATCCTTATGGGTGGTTGACATAATTAAAAGAAACCACATTTAAAATTTCTTAATCACAAGCGGTTAACTAGGTATAGTTTAGTTTTGAGTAAATCTTTTTAAAGGTGTACTTGTGCATTTTACTTAATTAAAGAGATAAGACATTTAATGGGCCTAAAATAAATAAAAAACAAAAAACTACCTGTTTAGGTAGTTTTTTAAATGTAATAGATTAAAACACTAGTTCATTTCTTGTTAAAGATGGATAGTTATTTTATAGATAAATTTGTCCTTTAGTGTAGCGGTAATTTTTAGGACTTTTTGGTGGTATAAATGTTCTTAATAAAGTTAATAGTCCTACTTTACCGCAAAGCATAACGAATATAATAATTATTTTAGTAATACCATGATATTCTGTGGTAAGGTTCATACTTAACCCGACTGTTCCGAATGCAGAAACCACTTCGAATAATAACTTGATTAATGATATGTTCGGATTAATTATCGATAATATAAAAGTAATGATACTGATAAATAGAAATGAGATATTAATGGTAACAATAGATAGTTTTATATGTTTGTCAGATATTTCTTTATTGAATACTGAAACATTATTTTCTTTACGTATATAATTTAGAACAAATATAAACGCCACTGCAAAAGTAGTTATTTTAATTCCTCCAGCTGCACTGAGAGGGGCACCACCAATAAACATAAGTAGCATTAACATTAAGGCGGTAGATTTGTTAATGCTTGCTATATCTATACTGTTAAAACCCGCTGTTCGTGTTGTTACTGATTGGAAAAAAGAATTTCCGATTTTTTCAACTAGTCCCATATGTTGCATAGTATTAAACTGTTCTAATAAAAAGAATGTAATAGCTCCTATAATTATTAGGATACTAGTTGTAGTTAAGACTAATTTAGAATGTAAAGATAATTTACTCAATTTTTTACAATTAATAAAGTCTATTACGACAAAATGTCCAATACCTCCAAATATTATGAGTATTGAGATTGTAATAATGACAATTGGATCACTAGAATAATCTATTAAGTTATTCTTAAAAAGGGCAAATCCAGCATTATTAAAAGCTGATACTGATGTGAATAAGCTTAAAAATAAACCTTTGCCTATACCAAATTTTGGTATAAAAGATAAACACAAACAAATCATACCAATTAATTCAGTGACTAAACTATAAATAGCCAAGTGTTTAATTAGCTTAATAACACCACCAGGTTCGTCAATATTCCATGTAACCATAATCAAGAATCTATTTTTCATTGATATCTTTCTATTTAAAAATACTAGTGTCAATAGGGTTACGGTCACGATACCCAGACCACCTATTTGAATTAATAATAGTATTACTATTTCACCAAGTATATTAAACTGTGATCCTATATCAACTGGGGATAGGCCAGTAACTGTAAATGCACTTGAAGCTATAAATAGGGCATCTAAAAAAGATATTGGCTTTTTACCAGTGAAAGGTAAATATAATAAAAGAGCACCTATGATAGTTGTAGAGAAGAAAAGCATTAAATAAAAATATAAAGGTTTGTGGACTTTGTTCATTTTAATTGCATACTCCTTTATATTATAAATTAATAATTAGATAATATCATAAATGAAAATAGAAATGTTACTGATGTGTATTACTTTTCAATTCTAGTCAGGGGCCCCAACACAGAGAAATTGGATTCCCAATTTCAACAGACAATGCAAGTTGGGGTGGGGGCCCCAACACAGAGAATTTCGAAAAGAAATTCTACAAACAATGTAAGTTGGGGTGGGGGCCTCAACAAAGAGAAATTGGATTCCCAATTTCAATAGACAATGCAATATATGTATGACAAATCACCACCATAATTTCAGTTTTACATCACTTAATCAATGAAAATGTGCTTGTTGATATTTGAATATTTACAGTCAAACAATATTCATCGCTATTTCTATCAACTTAAAATTCGCAATAAAAAACTGCCAGCACGCGAATAGGGCAGCTGACAGCATCGTTCTTATTTCTCTTTTAAATATTGAATGGAAGCCTCTTTAAAAATATCAATATATTTCAGGTACATATCTTTTTCAATATATTCATCGATTTGATGTGCCATTAATGGATTACCTGGTCCAAAAATGGCTAAATCAACATTGTCCTTATTATCTCCTAAGAAACTAGAGGCATCTGTTGCACCTACAA
>NZ_JACYHC010000411.1:0-23295 GCF_017152085.1 Staphylococcus sp. EG-SA-2 | reverse complement strand
TGATTGCTGTCTGGTTTTTTAGAAAATATGATAATCACATGCGTGGATCAGTAGGTATGATGACTGGTGCTATGAATATTGGATTGTTTGCATATCCACTAATTGAAGTGATATGGCCTAAAACGGGACTTATTTATTTTGTTATGGCTGATATAGGTGGTGCCTTTGTGATGTTTGGAATTACTTACTTTGTAGGTAGCTACTTTAGTGAAGGTAGTGATCAATTCGATTTTAAATATTTAGGTAAGAAATTATTACAATCAGTGCCACTCGTTACATACATTGTAATGTTTATATTGAATATAAGTCACATCCATTTACCACATGTGGCAATCGATTTCTTTAGCATACTTTCCCATGCAAATATGCCGTTATCAATGATTTTGCTAGGTGTCATGTTGAATTTTACTCTGGAAAGAAAGTATATACCTGCTACTATTAAATATTTATGTTTGCATTATGGATTAGCATTAGTTGCGGGATTGTTAGTATATGTGTTGTTACCAGTATCAGATGATATGATTAAGACGACATTGTTGGTCACTTGGATGTTCCCGGTAGGTGTTGCAATTATTTCTTATGGTATTCAGTTTAAATATCGAACACTGCCATTTATAGGTATGACGACCAATTTGACAATCATTATTAGTATCATTATTTTGTACGTGTATCAGGCAGTGTTTGTCTAGTTTACACATTTGAAAATAAAATCCATTTTAGTATTCGTAGAAAATGAGAGCCCCCTTTACCACAATATGTAAATGTATATTGTGAAAAGGGGGCTTTTATTTATGACATAGTTGTTCAACTCATACATTCAAGTTGATAATGCAGTGCGTTATGCAGCTATCCACTTCATATGTATGGCGCATACTTGATATATGAATATCATCAAGATTTTAAAAGTATCGCTAATTTTAAAGTCTTAAAACGCATGATTAATGTCATGATGTGTTATTGCGTTTTGTTTTTAGAGCCACGTATTTCCTAGGACATATAGAGGAACATTCAACGTAAAATTCCCGAAAATTAATTTTAATCATTCTATAAGTGAATGGTTATTTTCAGAAGTGATTACATTTTTACGTTACATGAGTATTTAACTTTCTATTTCAAATTACCTAGAATTATAGCAGCTATCACGATAATAATAATACCTGCCCAAATACCCGTCATCTGACGACGATCTTTTCTTTCTCCTAAAATGAAAATACCACCTAATGTTGAAACGATAACAAGTAACTGTGATAATGAGAAACTTGTAGCTACACCAACTTTTGGTTGAGAATAGAACATGAACAAGTTACCAATTCCCCAAATCACACCTGGCAATAGATTAAGTGCTGTTGATTTAAGTGATGTTTTATGATTCATGGATAGGATAAAGCCACCAATTGCCATACCGACAGATTGGAAGAACAATGCATCAGTTCCACCAACACCAAAGATGTCACCAAGTACAACGAAACCTACATATCCAACTGTAGATACAATTAAAATACCCATTGCTTTTTTAAATTCAGGATTATCTGATTGACGTTCATTTTTGGCTTTAAGTGAAGTAAGTGCTACACCAGTAACTAATAATATCATGGCGATTAAACCAAAGATAATTTGAGTCATTGAAGACCATTCACCTAAAAAGATAACGCTGAATAATGTTGTACCAACTAATTGCATACCTGTAGAAACTGGCATAGTATTTGATACACCGATTAAACTAATAGATTTAAGCTGATTCGCTTGTCCAAACGCCCATAATGCACCAGAAATAAGACCGACAATAATTACAGTAGGATTATTGAATTTTGCGAAACCAGTAATAAGTAAACCTAATCCAACAATGAGTGCGCCTAGCGTCGTACCACGAATTTGGTTGTAAGGTCCACCGCCGACGAACACATTAATAAGAACGACACTTCCCCAGAATAAAGCAGGTAAAAGTGCGATTAAGAAATCAAGAAATTGCAAGACTACTCACTCTCCTATACTATTTTTGCAAGTGCTCCCCTTAATTGACACTTGCATGTTATTGTAAAGCATTCTGCCCTAATAGTAAAAAACAACTACTTATAATTTTCAATATTTACAAAAAGTAGAAAAACCCACAATACATGCTAATGAAGTACTGTGGGGTATTTGCTTGGTATTTTATTCAGGGATTGTTTGATCTTTTACGTTACGTGATTCGAATTTGAATTTAATGTACTCATAGTTGATATGGAAACCTAGACCATTAAATCGTTCGATGAGTTTATTATTTTTATTACGAATTTTAAAATAAACTTTTCTAATATCAAAATTATCAAAAGCATATTGCAATGCATACGCAAGCAACTCGAAAGCGATACCTTTCAAACGGTAATCTACATGAGAACTGAAGTATTTAATCTCGGCGATTGACTGTTGTGAATCAATTTCAAGGTATAAATAACCTTTAAGTAAACCTTCGCTAACAAATAAAAACAAATGATGATGGTCGTCTAAACTATCAATGATATCTTGCGGTGACTGTGCCTGATATTTAAATGTAGTTGTGTGTAATTTGCTGAAAGCACGATAAAACCCTTTGTGATAAGGAATGATATTTGGTTGGTGCATATCTTCTTCTAATCTTGTACGGGCTTCTATGTAATAGTCAGTGAAGTTATAACTTGCTTGAATAACTTTCATTAATGGTTTGTATTGTTGAATGCCTTCTTCAAAAGAAAAGTTAAAGACGGCATCGTCAGGTTGGTTCGAAGTCATTGCTTTAAATAGCGTTTCAAACGTATCGACAGATAATACATAATTGTCAGCCACGAATGGGCCTATGACTTTGAATTTATTTTTATCGTATGCAAAAGACAATATGATTGCTTTGATTGAATCGTTTTCTTTAATCGAAAATACACCAGGTGATTCAATCGCATCGGTTATTAATACATCTATTTCATTGTACTGTTGAGGAAGTTTATATAAGTATGATGCTGATTCATAATTCGAATGTTCAATGAACGATTTTATTTGTGTAATATCATATAACTGAACTATGCTCATGTCATTACCTCCGTACTTTTTGTTACTTTTATTATATAGTATTTCAACTGAAATGAAAGTTAATAGTGATATTAACATGTTACAATACATTTAACACCATTGAATTTAAATCAAAGATTAGTGGAATAGATGAAGCACGTTCGAAATAAAAGAACGTATGAGAAAGGATAATTTATGAAATCTTTAATATTAGCTGAAAAACCATCAGTTGCAAGAGATATTGCTGATGCTTTACAAATAAATCAGAAGCGTAATGGTTACTTTGAAAATAACCAATATATTGTCACGTGGGCGTTAGGTCATCTAGTGACAAATGCGACACCTGAACAATACGATAAAAATTTAAAGGAATGGCGATTAGAAGACCTTCCAATTATACCTAAATATATGAAAACTGTTGTTATTGGTAAAACAAGCAAACAATTTAAAACAGTAAAAGCGTTAATTTTAGATAATAAAGTGAAAGATATTATTATTGCAACAGATGCTGGACGAGAAGGTGAACTAGTTGCAAGATTGATTTTGGATAAAGTTGGTAACAAAAAGCCAATCCGTCGATTATGGATTAGCTCAGTTACTAAAAAAGCTATTCAACAAGGTTTTAAAAATTTAAAAGACGGTCGTCAATATAACGATTTGTATTATGCAGCGTTAGCGAGAAGCGAGGCAGATTGGATTGTTGGGATTAATGCAACGCGTGCACTAACAACAAAGTATGATGCACAGCTATCCCTGGGACGTGTTCAGACACCAACGATTCAATTAGTAAATACACGACAACAAGAGATTAATCAGTTCAAACCACAACAATACTTTACATTATCATTAACGGTAAAAGGGTTTGATTTTCAGCTAGAATCAAATCAGCGATATACCAATAAAGAAACTTTAGAACAGATGGTTAATAATTTGAAAAATGTCGATGGTAAGATTAAATCTGTTGCTACTAAACATAAGAAGTCGTATCCGCAATCACTGTACAATTTAACAGATTTACAACAAGATATGTATAGACGTTATAAAATTGGACCTAAAGAAACATTGAATACACTTCAAAGCTTATATGAGAGACATAAAGTCGTAACCTATCCAAGAACAGATTCAAACTATTTAACAACTGATATGGTAGATACTATGAAAGAACGTATTCAGGCGACGATGGCAACAACATATAAAGACCAAGCACGCCCATTAATGTCTAAAACATTTTCATCAAAAATGTCGATATTTAATAATCAAAAAGTATCTGATCACCATGCAATTATTCCTACAGAAGTGAGACCTGTCATGTCAGACTTAAGTAATAGAGAATTAAAGTTATACGATATGATTGTCGAGCGTTTTTTAGAAGCTTTAATGCCTCCGCACGAGTATGACGCGATAACTGTAACTTTAGAGGTTGCAGGGCACACATTTGTTTTGAAAGAGAATGTAACAACTGTTTTAGGTTTTAAATCTATTAGACAAGGTGAATCTATTACAGAGATGCAACAGCCTTTTTCAGAAGGCGATGAAGTGAAGATTTCAAAAACAAACATTAGAGAACATGAAACAACACCTCCAGAATATTTTAATGAAGGTTCGTTATTAAAAGCGATGGAGAACCCTCAGAACTTTATTCAATTGAAGGATAAAAAATATGCGCAAACTTTAAAACAAACAGGTGGTATCGGCACAGTTGCAACAAGGGCCGACATTATCGATAAATTATTTAATATGAATGCCATTGAATCAAGAGACGGTAAAATTAAAGTAACGTCAAAAGGTAAACAAATATTAGAATTAGCACCAGAAGAATTAACGTCGCCACTTTTAACTGCACAATGGGAAGAAAAATTACTTTTAATTGAACGTGGTAAATATCAGGCGAAAACATTTATTAATGAAATGAAAGATTTTACGAAAGATGTTGTAAATGGGATTAAAAATAGTGATCGTAAATATAAACACGATAATTTAACAACCACAGAATGCCCAACGTGTGGTAAATTCATGATTAAAGTTAAAACTAAAAATGGTCAGATGCTTGTGTGCCAAGATCCATCTTGTAAGACGAAAAAGAATGTACAGCGCAAAACAAATGCAAGATGTCCAAACTGTAAAAAGAAATTAACGTTGTTTGGTAAAGGGAAAGAAGCGGTATATCGTTGTGTTTGTGGACATTCTGAAACGCAAGCACATATGGATCAGCGTATGAAGTCTAAATCCTCTGGTAAAGTATCTCGTAAAGAAATGAAAAAGTATATGAATAAAAATGAAGGTTTAGACAATAATCCGTTTAAAGATGCATTAAAGAACTTGAATTTATAGATAAAATCGAACAAAGTTGAATCAGAAAAACGAAAAGTTCGCTTTTGGTATTGTTTTTTATTAAGAATGATATTAAACTATTAAGGTATTTTAAAAAAAGGAGCATCCATTCGTGAAAAACTATTTCCAGTTCGATAAATATGGAACAAACTTTAAAAGAGAAATCTTAGGCGGTATCACAACTTTCTTATCTATGGCCTATATTTTAGCAGTTAACCCGCAAGTTTTAAGTTTAGCAGGTGTTAAAGGCGTATCAGAAGATATGAAAATGGACCAAGGTGCCATTTTTGTAGCGACTGCATTAGCAGCATTTGTAGGCTCGCTATTCATGGGACTAATAGCTAAATATCCAATCGCATTAGCACCAGGTATGGGATTAAATGCATTCTTTGCATTTACTGTTGTGTTAACCATGGGTATTCCTTGGCAAGTTGGTTTAACAGGTGTTTTATTCTCAGGTATATTCTTTGCGATATTAACCGTCACAGGGTTTAGGGAAGTTATTATTAATGCAATTCCTTATCAAATGAAGATGGCTGTTTCAGCAGGTATAGGATTATTCATTACATTTGTAGGTTTACAAAGTTCGGGTATTATAGTTAAAAATGAATCTACATTAGTAACATTGGGACATTTAACTGATCCACCAGTACTTTTGGCGATATTCGGTATCGTTATTACAGTTATTTTATATGCAATTAAATTGCCGGGTTCTATCTTTATCGGTATGATCATCACAGCAATCGTTGGTATGTTCACTGGATTGATTCAAATGCCATCTGGTATTGTAGGTAAGATTCCAAGTATTGAACCAACGTTCGGTGCTGCATTTGAAGCGTTTAAAGACCCAAGTCAATTATTAACGATACAGTTCTTAATTGTTATTTTAACGTTCTTATTTATTGATTTCTTTGATACAGCTGGTACATTAGTAGCTGTTGCTACTCAAGCAGGTATTATGAAAGATAATAAATTACCAAGAGCTGGTAGAGCATTGTTCTCAGATTCTTTAGCTACGATTGTAGGATCAGTTTTTGGAACAACTACAACAACTTCTTATATCGAATCAACTTCAGGTGTTGCTGTAGGTGCTAGAACAGGATTTGCTAGTATCGTAACAGGTTGTTGTTTCCTATTAGCGCTGTTCTTTAGTCCGTTAATCGCTGTTGTAACAAGTGCAGTTACGACACCAGCTTTAGTGGTGGTAGGTGTATTAATGGCTGCAAACTTTGCTGAGATAAACTGGAAAAGTTTTGAAGTTGCAGTGCCAGCATTCATTACAATCATTATGATGCCTTTATCATACTCAATTGCAACTGGTATTGCGTGTGGATTTATTTTCTATCCAATTACAATGCTTATCTCTAAAAAACATAAAGAAGTACATCCGATAATGTATGTATTAATGGTACTATTCATTCTGTACTTCATATTTGTTCATGGTTAAATCCAGACACAAAAAACGACTGCCAATGATTGGTAGTCGTTTTTTCTTTGAAGTAAGGATAAAATAAGAAGCGAAATAACATAAAGCAATATTATGAATGTCTTTAAATATCCGATATAAATATACTTCTTTTAAAATTGTTGGACGTGTTTCTTCTATATTATATACCTAATTAAAAAGGTTTTAAGAATTATTCTCTATGTCCATCTTTGTATTGTGTGTAAATGACACGAGCATTTTTATTAGGTATATAGGTTGGCGCTGATAATACAACTAGGACAAATAGAATCATTAGGAAAAATAAAATCCAATGAATCAAAATTCCTAAGAAGGGGATGATAGCTAAAAAACTACCTACTATACCAAATATTGGAATAATCGCTATAGGTCTAATCGCATTTTGTCTATTCACTAATAATATAATAGTAAGAATTAGATAAAGTAATGCATTAAAGAGTAAAGGCTGCCATCCAAAACTTAAAATAAACGTTGCACCTAAAAAAGGAATGCCATAGAAAAACTCACAAAGTATTAAAAAGATACCTATAAGTGCTAAAGATAATTTTGGTCCATTTTTCATATTCATTCACCACCGTTCTTATGACTAATTATATAGAATAATTTTCAATGATAATAATAAAATGATTCAAGGTACGAATTTACAATAAAGAAGGAAATAAAAAATATCTCGAAAATAGTTGAACTGACTAAGTATATAAAGTAAAATATAAAAGTATGTGTTAGACAGATAGAAAAATTATGTGAAAAGCCTTGATTTATCGATGTTTTTCGTGTAATATAACTAACGTTGGACTTTAAGAAAAGCGATGAAGCGAAAGGTTACTGACACACCCGGCCGCTTTGCCATGGCGCTGTGTAAGATAGTTTTCGTGGAGAAGTCTATCACTAAATGTAGACGAATAAGGAGGGAAAATTATGGCAAAACAAAAAATCAGAATCAGATTAAAAGCTTATGATCACCGCGTGATTGATCAATCAGCAGAGAAGATTGTAGAAACAGCGAAACGTTCTGGTGCAGATGTTTCTGGACCAATTCCGTTACCAACTGAGAAATCAGTTTACACAATCATCCGTGCCGTGCATAAGTATAAAGATTCACGTGAACAATTCGAACAACGTACACACAAACGTTTAATCGATATTGTAAACCCAACACCAAAAACAGTTGACGCTTTAATGGGCTTAAACTTACCATCTGGTGTAGACATCGAAATCAAATTATAATAGACAATTTTAGGAGGTGGACTTTCGATGACCAAAGGAATCTTAGGAAGAAAAATTGGGATGACACAAGTATTCGGAGAAAACGGTGAATTAATCCCTGTAACAGTAGTAGAAGCTAAAGAAAATGTTGTATTACAAAAGAAAACTGTAGAAGTTGATGGATACAACGCAATCCAAGTTGGATTTGAAGACAAAAAAGCATACAAAAAAGATGCAAAATCTAATAAATATGCTAATAAACCAGCTGAAGGTCACGCTAAAAAAGCTGACGCAGCACCTAAGCGCTTCATTCGTGAATTCCGCAATGTAGACGTGGATGCTTACGAAGTAGGTCAAGAAGTCTCAGTAGATACTTTTGTAGCTGGCGACGTTATTGACGTAACAGGCGTATCAAAAGGTAAAGGTTTCCAAGGTGCAATTAAACGCCACGGACAATCTCGTGGACCTATGT
Source organism: Staphylococcus sp. EG-SA-2 (assembly GCF_017152085.1). Taxonomy (NCBI): domain Bacteria; kingdom Bacillati; phylum Bacillota; class Bacilli; order Caryophanales; family Staphylococcaceae; genus Staphylococcus; species Staphylococcus sp. EG-SA-2. The sequence continues at coordinate 14,803 of NZ_JACYHC010000411.1, read as the reverse complement.
CACACGGTTCTCATTTCCACAGAGCACCAGGTTCTGTAGGTATGGCTTCAGATGCTTCTAGAGTATTTAAAGGCCAAAAAATGCCAGGACGTATGGGTGGAAACACTGTAACTGTTCAAAACTTAGAAGTAGTTCAAGTTGACACAGAAAACAAAGTTATCTTAGTAAAAGGTAACGTACCTGGACCTAAAAAAGGTTTAGTAGAAATCAGAACTTCAATTAAAAAAGGTAATAAATAATAAGAAGTGAAAGGAGGAAATGCATAATGGCTAATTATGATGTTTTAAAATTAGACGGAACTAAATCAGGTTCAATCGAATTAAGCGATGCAGTATTCGGTATTGAGCCAAATAATAGCGTTTTATTCGAAGCTATTAATTTACAACGTGCTTCATTACGTCAAGGTACGCATGCTGTTAAGAATCGTTCAGCAGTAAGCGGTGGCGGACGTAAACCATGGAAGCAAAAAGGAACAGGTCGTGCTCGTCAAGGTACAATCCGTGCTCCACAATGGCGTGGCGGTGGTATCGTATTCGGACCAACTCCAAGAAGTTATGCATACAAAATGCCTAAGAAAATGCGTCGTTTAGCTTTACGCTCAGCATTATCTTTCAAAGCTCAAGAGAATGGCTTAACTGTAGTTGACGCATTCAACTTCGAAGCTCCAAAAACTAAAGAATTCAAAAATGTATTATCTACATTAGAACAACCTAAAAAAGTATTAGTAGTTACTGAAAACGAAGATGTAAATGTTGAATTATCAGCACGCAACATCCCTGGCGTTCAAGTGACAACTGCTCAAGGTTTAAATGTTTTAGATATCACTAATGCTGACAGCTTAGTAATTACTGAAGCTGCTGCTAAAAAAGTTGAGGAGGTGCTCGGATAATGGAAGCAAGAGATATTCTTAAGCGCCCCGTAATCACTGAGAAATCTTCTGAAGCAATGGCTGAAGACAAATACACTTTCGACGTTGATACTCGTGTTAACAAAACACAAGTAAAAATGGCAGTTGAAGAAATCTTCAACGTAAAAGTTGCAAGTGTTAATATCATGAATTACAAACCTAAGAAAAAACGTATGGGCCGTTACCAAGGCTATACAAACAAAAGAAGAAAAGCGATTGTAACTCTTAAAGAAGGATCAATCGACTTATTTAACTAATAAAACAATTACCATTAAGGAGGTAAGCGACAATGGCTATTAAAAAGTATAAGCCAATAACAAATGGTCGTCGTAATATGACTTCGTTAGATTTCGCAGAAATCACGAAAACTACACCTGAAAAGTCATTATTAAAACCGCTACCGAAAAAAGCGGGACGTAACAACCAAGGTAAATTGACTGTAAGACACCATGGTGGTGGACACAAACGTCAATACCGTGTTATCGATTTTAAACGTAACAAAGATGGTATCAATGCAAAAGTTGATTCTATTCAATATGATCCAAACCGCTCAGCAAACATCGCTTTAGTTGTATATGCAGACGGTGAAAAACGATATATCATTGCTCCTAAAGGATTAGAAGTAGGTCAAATCGTTGAAAGTGGTGCTGAAGCTGACATCAAAGTTGGTAACGCATTACCATTACAAAACATTCCAGTTGGTACAGTAGTACACAACATCGAGCTTAAACCTGGTAAAGGTGGACAAATCGCTCGTTCAGCTGGTGCAAGTGCTCAAGTACTTGGTAAAGAAGGTAAATACGTATTAATCAGATTAAGATCTGGTGAAGTTCGTATGATCTTATCTACTTGCCGTGCTACAATCGGTCAAGTTGGTAACCTACAACACGAATTAGTTAACGTTGGTAAAGCCGGACGTTCAAGATGGAAAGGTATCCGTCCAACAGTTCGTGGTTCTGTAATGAACCCTAACGATCACCCACACGGTGGTGGTGAAGGTCGTGCTCCTATCGGTAGACCATCTCCAATGTCACCATGGGGTAAACCTACGCTTGGTAAGAAAACTCGTCGTGGTAAAAAATCATCAGACAAACTTATCGTTCGTGGACGTAAGAAAAAATAATATAATCAACTTATTTGGGTGTGCGGCTTAAAGCTGCACGCACATAATAAGAAGGGAGGCGCCCAAATGGCTCGTAGTATTAAAAAAGGACCTTTCGTCGATGAGCATTTAATGAAAAAAGTTGAAGCTCAAGAAGGAAGCGAAAAGAAACAAGTAATCAAAACATGGTCACGTCGTTCTACAATTTTCCCTAATTTCATCGGACATACTTTTGCAGTATACGACGGACGTAAACACGTACCTGTATATGTAACTGAAGATATGGTAGGTCATAAATTAGGTGAGTTTGCTCCTACTCGTACATTCAAAGGACACGTTGCAGACGACAAGAAAACAAGAAGATAATATCTATTAAGTAGAGGAGGACATCCTAATGGAAGCAAAAGCGGTTGCTAGAACAATAAGAATCGCACCTCGTAAAGTAAGACTAGTTCTTGACTTAATCAGAGGTAAAAATGCTGCTGAAGCTATTGCAATTTTAAAATTAACAAACAAAGCTTCATCACCAGTAATTGAAAAAGTATTAATGTCCGCTTTAGCTAATGCTGAACATAACTATGACATGAACACAGATGAATTAGTAGTTAAAGAAGCATATGCTAACGAAGGACCAACATTAAAACGTTTCCGTCCACGTGCGCAAGGTCGTGCAAGTGCGATTAACAAACGTACAAGCCACATTACAATCGTCGTAAGTGACGGTAAAGAAGAAGCTAAAGAAGCTTAATTAACTTTTAAGGAGGGAATACTGTGGGTCAAAAAATTAATCCAATCGGACTTCGTGTTGGTATTATCCGTGATTGGGAAGCTAAATGGTATGCTGAAAAAGACTTCGCTTCACTTTTACACGAAGATTTAAAAATCCGTAAATTTATTGATAATGAATTAAAAGAAGCATCAGTTTCTCACGTAGAGATTGAACGTGCTGCAAACCGTATCAACATTGCAATTCATACTGGTAAACCTGGTATGGTAATTGGTAAAGGCGGTTCAGAAATCGAAAAATTACGCAACAAATTAAATGCGTTAACTGATAAAAAAGTACACATCAACGTAATTGAAATCAAAAAAGTTGATCTTGACGCTCGTTTAGTAGCTGAAAACATCGCACGTCAATTAGAAAACCGTGCTTCATTCCGTCGTGTACAAAAACAAGCAATCACTAGAGCTATGAAACTTGGTGCTAAAGGTATCAAAACTCAAGTATCTGGTCGTTTAGGCGGAGCTGACATCGCTCGTGCTGAACAATATTCAGAAGGAACTGTTCCACTTCATACGTTACGTGCTGACATCGATTATGCACACGCTGAAGCTGACACTACTTACGGTAAATTAGGCGTTAAAGTATGGATCTATCGTGGAGAAGTTCTTCCTACTAAGAACACTAGTGGAGGAGGAAAATAATAATGTTACTACCAAAACGTGTAAAATATCGTCGTCAACATCGTCCTAAAACAACTGGTCGTTCTAAAGGCGGTAACTACGTAACATTTGGTGAGTTTGGTTTACAAGCTACAACAACGTCTTGGATCACATCTCGTCAAATCGAATCTGCTCGTATAGCAATGACACGTTACATGAAACGTGGCGGGAAAGTTTGGATTAAAATCTTCCCACATACACCATATACTAAAAAACCTTTAGAAGTACGTATGGGTGCTGGTAAAGGTGCGGTTGAAGGCTGGATCGCAGTTGTTAAACCAGGTAGAATTTTATTCGAAGTTGCTGGCGTTTCTGAAGAAGTTGCGCGTGAAGCACTACGTTTAGCAAGTCACAAACTTCCAGTAAAAACTAAGTTTGTAAAACGTGAGGAATTGGGTGGTGAAACAAATGAAAGCTAAGGAAATTAGAGACTTAACCACTTCAGAAATCGAAGAACAAATCAAATCTTCAAAAGAAGAGCTTTTTAACCTACGCTTTCAGTTAGCTACAGGTCAATTAGAAGAAACTGCACGTATTCGTACAGTAAGAAAAACGATTGCACGTCTAAAAACTGTTGCTCGTGAAAGAGAAATTGAACAAAGTAAGGCTAATCAATAATTAAGTAAGAGGAGGTTACAAAAGTGAGCGAAAGAAACGATCGTAAAGTTTATGTAGGTAAAGTTGTTTCAGACAAAATGGACAAGACTATTACAGTACTTGTTGAAACTTACAAAACACACAAATTATACGGTAAACGAGTAAAATACTCTAAAAAATACAAAACTCATGATGAAAACAATTCAGCTAAATTAGGAGACATTGTTAAAATTCAAGAAACTCGTCCTTTATCAGCAACAAAACGTTTTCGTTTAGTAGAGATTGTTGAAGAGTCAGTAATTATTTAATACAAGTTTAGAGATAAGGGAGGTTTAACTAATGATCCAACAAGAAACACGCTTGAAAGTAGCAGACAACTCTGGTGCTCGTGAAGTTCTTACAATCAAAGTATTAGGTGGATCTGGTCGTAAAACAGCAAACATCGGCGATGTTATCGTATGTACTGTTAAAAATGCAACACCAGGTGGCGTTGTTAAAAAAGGTGACGTTGTCAAAGCTGTAATCGTACGTACTAAGTCAGGTGTTCGTCGTAATGACGGTTCATACATCAAATTTGATGAAAATGCATGTGTTATCATCCGTGATGACAAAGGCCCACGTGGTACTCGTATCTTCGGACCTGTTGCTCGTGAATTACGTGAAGGTAACTTCATGAAAATCGTATCATTAGCACCAGAAGTACTTTAATTAATAACAACCAATACAAATAAGGAGGTGCCCACATGCATATCAAAAAAGGTGACAACGTTAAAGTTATCGCAGGTAAAGACAAAGGTAAAGAAGGTAAAGTAATTGCTACTCTACCTAAAAAAGACCGTGTCGTTGTGGAAGGTGTTAACATTATGAAAAAACACCAAAAACCAACTCAATTAAATCCTGAAGGTGGAATCTTAGAAACAGAGGCAGCAATCCATGTTTCTAATGTACAATTATTGGACCCTAAAACAAACGAACCAACTCGTGTAGGTTACAAATTTGTTGATGGTAAAAAAGTTCGTATCGCTAAAAAATCTGGCGAAGAAATTAAATCTAATAATTAATAACAAGTTGAAAGGAGGATCCCACTTTGAACCGTTTAAAAGAAAAGTTTAACACTGAAGTTACTGAAAACTTAATGAAAAAATTCAATTATAGTTCAGTAATGGAAGTACCAAAAATAGATAAAATCGTTGTGAACATGGGTGTAGGTGACGCAGTACAAAATTCTAAAGTATTAGACAATGCTGTTGAAGAATTAGAATTGATCACTGGTCAAAAACCATTAGTAACTAAAGCTAAAAAATCAATCGCGACTTTCCGTTTACGTGAAGGTATGCCAATCGGTGCGAAAGTAACACTTCGCGGTGAAAGAATGTATGAATTCTTAGACAAATTAATTTCAGTATCATTACCACGTGTACGTGACTTCCAAGGTGTTTCTAAAAAAGCATTTGACGGACGCGGTAACTACACTTTAGGTGTTAAAGAACAATTAATTTTCCCAGAAATCGACTATGATAAAGTAAGTAAAGTTAGAGGAATGGATATTGTTATCGTAACGACTGCTAACACTGATGAAGAAGCTCGTGAATTGTTAGCTAACTTCGGTATGCCATTCCGTAAATAATTATTTAAAGGAGGCTAATTAAGTGGCTAAAACTTCAATGGTTGCTAAGCAACAAAAAAAACAAAAATATGCAGTTCGTGAATACACTCGTTGTGAACGTTGTGGCCGTCCACATTCTGTATATCGTAAATTTAAATTATGCCGTATTTGTTTCCGTGAATTAGCTTACAAAGGCCAAATCCCTGGCGTTCGTAAAGCTAGCTGGTAATAAAAAAGAGTCTGAAAGGAGGCAACAATCAATGACAATGACAGATCCAATCGCAGATATGCTTACTCGTGTAAGAAACGCAAACATGGTGCGTCACGAGAAGTTAGAATTACCTGCATCAAATATTAAAAAAGAAATTGCTGAAATCTTAAAGAGTGAAGGTTTCATTAAAAATGTTGAATACGTAGAAGATGATAAACAAGGTGTACTTCGTTTATTCTTAAAATATGGTCAAAACGATGAGCGTGTTATCACAGGATTAAAACGTATTTCAAAACCAGGTTTACGTGTTTATGCAAAAGCTAGCGAAATGCCTAAAGTATTAAATGGTTTAGGTATTGCATTAGTATCAACTTCTGAAGGTGTAATCACTGACAAAGAAGCAAGAAAACGTAATGTTGGTGGAGAAATTATCGCATACGTTTGGTAATAAAAAATAAGGAGGTGCCATAACATGAGTCGTGTTGGTAAGAAAATTATTGACATCCCTAGTGACGTAACAGTAACTTTTGATGGAAATCATGTAACTGTTAAAGGTCCTAAAGGTGAATTATCAAGAACTTTAAATGAAAGAATGACATTCAAACAAGAAGAAAACACAATTGAAGTTGTAAGACCATCTGATTCTAAAGAAGATAGAACAAACCATGGTACAACTCGTGCTTTATTAAACAATATGGTACAAGGTGTTTCTCAAGGATACGTAAAAGTACTTGAACTTGTTGGTGTAGGTTACCGTGCTCAAATGCAAGGTAAAGACTTAATCCTTAACGTTGGTTATTCTCACCCAGTAGAAATTAAAGCTGAAGAAAACATTACTTTCTCAGTTGAGAAAAACACAGTCGTTAAAGTTGAAGGTATTTCAAAAGAACAAGTTGGAGCATTAGCATCTAACATCCGTTCAGTAAGACCTCCAGAGCCTTACAAAGGTAAAGGTATTCGTTACCAAGGTGAATACGTTCGCCGTAAAGAAGGTAAAACTGGTAAATAATAGATAAACTCTAAAGAAAGGAGTATTGAAATGATCAGTAAAATTGATAAAAATAAAGTGCGTTTAAAAAGACATGCTCGTGTTCGTACTAACTTATCAGGTACAGCTGAAAAGCCACGTTTAAACGTATATCGTTCAAACAAGCATATCTACGCTCAAATTATTGATGATAATAAAGGCGTAACATTAGCTCAAGCTTCTTCAAAAGACAGCGACATTGCTACTACAGCAACTAAAGTTGAATTAGCAACTAAAGTCGGTGAAGCAATTGCTAAAAAAGCTGCTGACAAAGGCATTAAAGAAATCGTATTTGACCGTGGAGGATATTTATATCACGGACGTGTTAAAGCATTAGCTGAAGCAGCAAGAGAAAGCGGATTAGAATTTTAATTTAAAGGAGGGACAAATACATGGCTCGTAGAGAAGAAGAGACGAAAGAATTTGAAGAACGCGTTGTTACAATCAACCGTGTAGCAAAAGTTGTAAAAGGTGGTCGTCGTTTCCGTTTCACTGCATTAGTTGTAGTTGGAGACAAAAATGGTCGTGTAGGTTTCGGTACTGGTAAAGCTCAAGAGGTACCAGAAGCAATCAAAAAAGCTGTTGAAGCAGCTAAAAAAGATTTAGTAGTTGTTCCACGTGTTGAAGGTACAACTCCACACACAATTACTGGCCGTTACGGTTCAGGAAGCGTATTTATGAAACCGGCTGCACCTGGTACAGGAGTTATCGCTGGTGGTCCTGTTCGTGCCGTACTTGAATTAGCAGGTATCACTGATATCTTAAGTAAATCATTAGGATCAAACACACCAATCAACATGGTTCGTGCTACAATCGATGGTTTACAAAACCTTAAAAATGCTGAAGATGTTGCGAAATTACGTGGCAAAACAGTAGAAGAATTATACAATTAAGGAGGGAAAACTAGTTATGGCTAAATTACAAATTACCCTCACTCGTAGTGTTATTGGTCGTCCTGAAACACAACGTAAAACTGTTGAAGCTTTAGGTCTTAAAAAGACTAACAGTTCAGTAGTTGTTGAAGATAACCCTGCTATTCGTGGGCAAATCAACAAAGTTAAGCACTTAGTAACAGTAGAAGAAAAATAATCAAGGAGGTGCCGAAATGAAATTACATGAGTTAAAACCGGCAGAAGGTTCACGTAAAGAACGCAATCGTGTTGGACGTGGTGTTGCGACAGGTAATGGTAAAACAAGTGGTCGCGGACACAAAGGTCAAAAAGCTCGTTCAGGCGGTGGTGTAAGACCAGGATTTGAAGGTGGTCAATTACCATTATTCCGTCGTTTACCAAAACGTGGTTTTACTAACATAAATCGTAAAGAATATGCTATTGTTAACTTAGACCAACTTAATAAATTTGAAGATGGTACTGAAGTAACTCCAGCTTTATTAGTAGAATCTGGTGTTGTTAAGAATGAAAAATCTGGTATCAAAATACTAGGTAATGGTTCACTTGATAAGAAATTGACAGTGAAAGCTCATAAATTCTCAGCTTCAGCAGCAGAAGCTATTGATGCTAAAGGTGGAGCACACGAGGTGATCTAATGATTCAAACCCTTGTGAACTTCTTTAGAACAAAAGAGGTTCGTAACAAGATTTTCTTCACACTAGCAATGTTAGTAATTTTTAAAATAGGGACTTATATACCAGCTCCAGGAGTAAATCCTGCAGCTTTTGATAATCCCCAAGGTTCTCAAGGTGCCACTGAGTTATTAAATACTTTTGGTGGCGGAGCCTTGAAACGATTTTCTATTTTTGCAATGGGTATTGTACCCTACATCACTGCATCAATCGTAATGCAATTATTACAAATGGATATTGTCCCTAAATTCTCAGAATGGGCAAAACAAGGTGAAGTAGGTAGAAGAAAGTTAAATAACGTTACTCGTTATTTAGCAATTTCTTTAGCATTTATCCAATCTATAGGTATGGCATTCCAATTTAATAATTATCTCAAAGGTGCGCTGATTATCAATCAGTCAATTATGAGTTATTTATTAATAGCACTAGTTTTGACAGCAGGAACTGCTTTCTTAATATGGCTTGGTGATCAAATCACTCAGTTCGGTGTTGGTAATGGTATTTCTATTATCATATTTGCGGGTATTTTATCAACGTTGCCAGCCAGTCTAATTCAATTTGGACAAACTGCGTTCGTTGGGCAAGAAGATACATCATTAGCATGGTTGAAAGTATTAGGACTTTTAGTGTCACTGATACTATTAACTGTAGGTGCTATTTATGTACTTGAAGCCGTTCGTAAAATTCCGATTCAATATGCTAAGAAACAAACTGCTCAAAGATTAGGTTCACAGGCAACTTATCTACCTTTAAAAGTGAACTCAGCCGGTGTTATTCCTGTAATCTTTGCAATGGCGTTCTTCTTACTGCCTAGAACATTAACGTTGTTCTATCCAGATAAAGAATGGGCACAAAACATTGCGAATGCTGCAAATCCTTCAAGTAATGTTGGTATGGTTGTATATATTGTACTAATTATACTATTCACATACTTCTATGCATTTGTACAAGTTAATCCGGAAAAAATGGCTGATAACCTTAAGAAACAAGGTAGCTATGTTCCAGGCATTAGACCTGGTGAACAAACCAAAAAATATATTACTAAAGTTTTATATCGTTTAACTTTTGTAGGTTCTATCTTCTTAGCCGTTATTTCAATTCTACCAATATTAGCAACTAAGTTTATGGGATTACCACAATCAATTCAGATTGGTGGTACAAGTTTACTTATCGTTATTGGTGTAGCGATTGAAACAATGAAATCTTTAGAAGCTCAAGTATCTCAAAAAGAATATAAAGGCTTTGGTGGTAGATAATTTTAGGAGGGCACTTATGAATATCATTTTGATGGGTTTACCTGGCGCAGGTAAAGGAACTCAAGCAAGTGAAATTGTCAAGAAATTCCCAATACCCCACATTTCAACTGGTGACATGTTCAGAAAAGCTATAAAAGAAGAAACTGAATTAGGTAAAGAAGCTAAGTCTTATATGGACCGTGGCGAATTAGTTCCTGATGAAGTGACTGTAGGTATCGTTAAGGAAAGAATTTCTGAAGACGATGCAAAAAAAGGCTTTTTATTAGATGGCTTCCCAAGAACAATCGAGCAAGCTGAGGCATTAAATAATATTATGTCTGAGCTTGACAGAAACATTGATGCTGTCATCAATATCGAAGTTCCGGAAGAAGAATTAATGAACCGTCTTACAGGTCGTCGAATCTGTGAGTCATGTGGTACAACGTATCATCTTGTATTTAATCCTCCGAAGGTCGAAGGTATTTGTGATATCGATGGTGGTAAATTGTATCAACGAGAAGATGATAATCCTGAAACGGTAGCTAATCGTTTGAGTGTTAATATTAAACAATCTAAGCCTATTTTAGATTTCTATGATCAAAAAGATGTATTGAAAAATATTGATGGTTCAAAAGATATTAGCGACGTTACCAAAGATGTCATTGATATTTTAGATCATTTGTAATAGATCAACTTTTAGCGGTCTATTTTAAGTGAGGCATGATTTAATCATATTAGATAGATGAGAGTGGCAATTAACGATAATTAATTCCCGTAATTTTTGTTTAACTTATAAAATTAATCACTGATAGATTCGTAACAATAAAGTTGTCTATTGACGATTACCTTACTATTGCAAAAAGGGGGAAGTTAATCAATGGCTAAACAAGATGTAATTGAATTAGAAGGTACTGTATTAGATACTTTACCGAACGCAATGTTTAAAGTAGAATTAGAAAATGGTCATGAGATTTTAGCTCACGTAAGTGGTAAAATCAGAATGAATTACATTCGTATTCTACCTGGCGACAAAGTAACTGTTGAGATGTCTCCGTACGATTTAACACGCGGAAGAATTACTTATCGTTATAAATAATCGTCACTCCATAATATAGGGAGGTATAAAAATGAAAGTAAGACCATCAGTAAAACCTATTTGCGAAAAATGTAAAGTCATTAAACGTAAAGGTAAAGTAATGGTAATTTGTGAAAATCCAAAACACAAACAAAGACAAGGTTAATAAAAGAGAGGTGTAAATTAATATGGCACGTATTGCAGGAGTAGATATTCCACGTGAAAAACGCGTAGTTATCTCATTAACTTATATATACGGTATCGGTACGTCAACTGCTCAAAAAATTCTTGAAGAAGCTAACGTATCAGCTGATACTCGTGTGAAAGATTTAACTGATGACGAATTAGGTCGCATCCGTGAAGTTGTAGACGGTTATAAAGTCGAAGGTGACTTACGTCGTGAAACTAACTTAAATATCAAACGTTTAATGGAAATTTCATCATACCGTGGTATCCGTCACCGTCGTGGTTTACCAGTTCGTGGTCAAAAAACGAAAAACAACGCGCGTACTCGTAAAGGACCAGTTAAAACGGTAGCTAACAAGAAAAAATAATAGATAAAGGAGGCAAATTTTAAATGGCACGTAAACAAGTATCTCGTAAACGTAGAGTGAAAAAGAATATTGAAAATGGTGTAGCACACATCCGTTCAACATTCAACAACACTATTGTAACTATCACTGATGAGTTCGGTAATGCTTTATCATGGTCATCAGCTGGTGCATTAGGATTCAAAGGATCTAAAAAATCAACACCATTTGCAGCACAAATGGCTTCTGAAACTGCATCTAAATCAGCTATGGAGCATGGTTTAAAAACAGTTGAAGTAACAGTTAAAGGACCTGGTCCAGGTCGTGAATCAGCTATTCGTGCATTACAATCTGCAGGTTTAGAAGTAACTGCGATCAGAGACGTTACTCCAGTACCTCATAACGGTTGTCGTCCACCAAAACGTCGTCGTGTATAATTTATGATGGTATTGTTACAGGTCACTGAGCAAACATTTTAAATTAAGTCGACGTATATAAGGAGGATATTTAAATGATAGAAATCGAAAAACCTAGAATTGAGACAATTGAAATTAGTGAAGATGCTAAATTCGGTAAGTTCGTTGTTGAACCACTAGAACGTGGCTACGGTACTACACTAGGAAACTCCTTACGTCGTATCCTACTATCTTCATTACCAGGTGCAGCCGTTAAGTATATTGAAATTGAGGGAGTTTTACATGAATTCTCAGCAGTAGACAATGTAGTTGAAGATGTTTCTACAATTATTATGAACATTAAACAATTAGCATTGAAAATTTACTCTGAAGAAGATAAAACTTTAGAAATTGATGTACGTGATGAAGGCGAAGTAACAGCAAGCGACATTACACATGATAGTGATGTTGAAATTTTAAACCCAGAGCTTAAAATTGCAACAGTATCTAAAGGTGGTCACTTAAAAATTCGTCTAGTTGCTAACAAGGGTAGAGGTTACGCATTAGCAGAACAAAATAATACTAGTGATTTACCAATTGGTGTAATCCCTGTTGATTCATTGTATTCACCTGTTGAACGTGTGAACTATACTGTTGAAAATACACGTGTAGGTCAAAGCAGTGATTTTGATAAATTAACATTGGATGTTTGGACTAATGGTTCAATCACACCACAAGAATCAGTTTCATTAGCAGCAAAAATAATGACTGAACACTTGAATATCTTCGTTGGTCTTACTGATGAAGCGCAAAACGCTGAAATCATGATTGAAAAAGAAGAAGATCAAAAAGAAAAAGTATTAGAAATGTCTATTGAAGAATTAGACTTATCTGTACGTTCATATAACTGCTTAAAACGCGCAGGAATCAATTCTGTTCAAGAGTTAGCTGACAAATCTGAAGCTGACATGATGAAAGTGCGTAATTTAGGTCGTAAATCTTTAGAAGAAGTTAAATACAAATTAGAAGATTTAGGATTAGGATTAAGAAAAGAAGATTGATAAAGGAGGTTAACTCATGGGTTACAGAAAATTAGGTCGTACTTCTGATCAACGTAAAGCTATGTTACGTGACTTAGCTACATCACTTATTATTAGTGAACGTATTGAAACTACAGAAGCTCGTGCAAAAGAAGTTCGCAGTGTTGTTGAGAAATTAATCACTTTAGGTAAAAAAGGAGATTTAGCTTCTCGTCGTAATGCAGCTAAAACTTTACGTAATGTTGAAATCTTAAACGAAGATGAAACTACACAAACTGCACTTCAAAAATTATTTGGTGAAATCGCAGAGCGTTACACAGAACGTCAAGGTGGTTACACTCGTATCCTTAAACAAGGCCCTCGTCGCGGTGACGGTGCTGAATCAGTAATTATCGAATTAGTATAAGAATTTATATAAATACACTAACTACTTTTATATAAAGCAAATGAGTGCAACGATAATGTTTGCCACATACAAATATTGTCTAGCTCAGAGTACCCCATCAACTAAATAAAGATTTAAAGCGTGAACTCAACAAACTTATGATGGGGTGCGCGCTTTTTTATTGAATAAGATATCGGACTTATGAACAGAAATGTTTTTAAGTCCGATTTCTTTATATCTACTTTTTTGAGTGCGAATCTAAAAATATGATCAAGCTAGTTTGATCAATTTCACTAGAACTGAATGAAGTGAAAGTATTATCGTTGAACCAAACGCGACCACCCCTATATTAGTAAATCATTTATTTTATTAACGTTTATACATAATTGTTAGAGAGGAATAAATGTCCTTATCATTAGTTGTTAAACAACACTTTAAAGACTAGAAATGAGTTAGAAAATACTAGTAATATATAGCAAACCCAGTCAATGTCATATACAGCGATTTATAAATATTGTAAAATATGATAGATACACGAATCGTAAAGGAGAGAGACAAGTGGAGGATAAGAATTCAGTTATTGTATTTAAAAATGTTTCATTTCAATATCAAAGTGATGCATCCTTCACATTGAAAGATGTTTCTTTTAATATACCTAAAGGTCAGTGGACATCTATTGTTGGTCATAACGGTTCTGGAAAATCTACAATTGCCAAGTTAATGATTGGCATAGAGAAAGTTAAATCTGGAGAAATTTTTTATAATAATCAAGCTATAACTGATGATAATTTTGAAAAGTTAAGAAAAGACATAGGAATTGTATTTCAGAATCCGGATAATCAATTTGTTGGTTCAATTGTAAAATACGATGTGGCATTTGGACTCGAAAATCATGCGGTTCCACATGACGAAATGCATAGAAGAGTCAGCGAAGCACTTAAACAAGTTGATATGTTAGAACGTGCAGATTATGAACCTAATGCATTATCGGGGGGACAGAAGCAGCGTGTGGCTATAGCAAGTGTATTAGCACTTAACCCCTCTGTCATTATATTAGATGAGGCGACTTCTATGTTAGATCCTGATGCACGTCAAAATTTATTGGATTTAGTGAGAAAAGTTAAATCAGAACATAATATTACAATCATTTCTATTACGCATGATTTATCTGAGGCGATGGAAGCAGATCATGTTATCGTTATGAATAAAGGGACTGTCTATAAAGAAGGCACAGCGACTGAAATTTTCGACCATGCAGAAGAGTTAACAAGAATAGGTCTAGATTTGCCATTCCCAATCAAAATAAATCAAATGCTGGGACACCAAACATCATTCTTAACTTATGAAGGGCTGGTGGATCAACTATGACTATACGGTTTGACAATGTAAGTTATACCTATCAAAAAGGGACACCATATCAGCATCAAGCTATTCATGATGTTAATACAGAATTTGAACAAGGTAAATATTACGCCATCGTTGGACAAACGGGTAGTGGTAAATCAACGTTGATACAAAATATTAATGCGCTGTTAAAGCCGACTACTGGGACAGTTACAGTTGATGACATTACTATTACACATAAGACCAAAGATAAATATATTAGACCTGTAAGAAAAAGAATTGGAATGGTATTTCAATTTCCCGAATCTCAATTATTTGAGGACA
>NZ_JACYHC010000410.1:0-6333 GCF_017152085.1 Staphylococcus sp. EG-SA-2 | reverse complement strand
TTTATTTTATTCAAATCTTTAATAACACTAGTATTTTCTATCATTACACTAGCTATTAGTACTAAGAGAATACTTTTACAAACTGTATTAATAAAACGAATTGTTTTAAAGTGCTGCTTACCTTTAATCATATTAGCAATATTTAAATTTAGTAACATTAAGAAAGTCCATAAATTAATAACACTAATCGTTAAAATGAAAAGACATGAAAGCAGAACTAATCTTAATATGAATAAATCTAAATTACCCGTGTAATTTAATATCCAAAGTACACTTGTAGTTAAAAGAATTTGACTTATGATTAACGTTACCCAATACGTGCATTTTTTTGAAAAATTTTCAAAAATTATTTTTCTTAATGTAAAACCATTTAAATACTTAATCGCATACGCTTTGAAATTAATGTTCTTTTCGAAAATATAATAAATAAAATAAACGATTAAAAGTGCGGATAACGGAACTTCTATATTCATTTGTTTAATGACACCAACGGCAATCATCATATGATCTATTTTGTATGATTCAGCAGTAACACCATATTCTTTTAAAAAATTTATGAATTTAGACACGTCAAAATTTTTGTCTTTTACAAAATAACTTCCTTTGATATCTTTTTTTAATAATTCGTCGTCACTTAAATAATGAATGTTATATTTAGCGTTAAAAGGAGTGATAGTTGTTGCTTTTGATTTATTAAATACATATATATCTTTATCTACGTTTTTGTTTGTATAATTTGAAGTTGATTTATAGATTGCTACGTTCTCATTTTTAGCGAATTGATTTATACGTTTATAAATCTCATTTTTACTATATTTTTTATTCCAGTCAGTTACCGCTATAGGGTATTTAGTATCAGGCAATATTTCTTCGTTTTCTTTATATGTATAAACAAATAACAATATAGCAATCAGAATGAAGGTTGTAACATCAAGTATTAATTTGAACCATTTCATGTTGTACCTCTTGCGTTGTTTATTTTCTATGATTTTTTAGTATTTAATAAATGTTATAATACGCTCTATTGACCCAGCAATTATGTTTAGTAGCTGATGCTTTTGCTTTTACACCAGCTCTTGTATAACCACTAAATGATCTATATTTTCCAATAGCTGTTGCACCATGTCCTTTATGACCATGATAATAATAAGACCAAACATACTTACTGCCGACACCGTGACTCCAAGTGCCTCCTTCTGCGTATTCTGTAGATGCATAAGCTGCTGTTGATAATCCAAGTGCTAAAGTTAAATATAATATAGTGCCAAAAATTTTATTCTTCTATAAAAACACCTCTTCATATTTAATCCATATCTCTTTTTCGTTATTTATACAGAATTTTCTGAAAATAGTCAAGGTTAATTTATTTGCTACAAATTTCAACCACTTTATGTTAAATGGACATCAAAGTATAATTGTATTATTGTTAAATTGCGCAGTGCATAAATAGACGACATGCAGGAACATGTCCCCTATTGAACCCGTTAAAAAGACGGTGACTAAATGAGATTTTCTTTAACCATCATTCGTTGTCAAAGTTTTGAAATGATGGTTGTTTTTTATTGTTTAAATTAATCATTGCGACTTCTATATCAATGAAAGTTATATTAATATATGAACTTCATTACATATTCAATAGAAATCACTTATTTATAAGTACTACCATATAATCATAATTGATTTCTACCACAGTATGATTTTCCTTTCAAATCTGACATGTTTAGCAGGCAATATACGGAAAATACTTCAAAATTTTGTTACACATCTAATAAAAATAGACAATTAAATAAAAGATATGTTACTATAAAAATGTAAAAAGACGACATGCAGGAACATGTCGCCTAATGAGCCCGTTAAAAAGACGGTGACTAAATGAGATTTTCTTTAACCATCATTCTATGTCAAAGTTTTGAAATGATGGTTATTTTTTATTGCTTAAATTTATTATTGCTACTACTATACCAATGAAAGTGACGATAAACATACCGAAACTTAACATTAAATGTAATGCGTTTGCAATAGATATCACAATAGGCTTTTCCTTTCAAAAGTGTTAAGTAATGCCATAGGTACCACCCCCCTTTACTCAGATAGCCACCATCAATTCAACTTGCCCACAAAATATTATACTATTTTTATAAAATATTTAGTAATAAAAACTGACTAAAATATAACCTCAATAATAACTGCTTGCCGTTAAAAATGTATACACTATAATAAAGCATGCCTTGAATCTTCGTATTGCTTTTCTAAAGCAAAAAGCTTTTCTTAGAACACAGACGTCTAAGAAAAGCTTATTTAAGCATTAAAAATTAATAACAATATAATAGCAACAATTTGCGCAACGGATGTTGTTGCTATGCGTCGAGTATACTCATAACTTAATGATAATATCACTTGTGCAACAAATATAAATGTTACTATCCACCAATTATCTAAATAAATAAATAATGAACTAGAACAAATTGCAGTTATTAATATAGCTATCCATTTCGGTATTGAAAAATGTGTTAATTCTTTTTGTAAAACAGTTCTCATATATAACTCGTGACATGGAATGACAAAAAGTAAAGTTACTAACATTTGCCACTTCCAATTGACACCTGTTCTTGCTAATTCTTTAATTAATGAACTATAACTTAAATTAGAAGTTATAAGTGAGAATAAAAGTTGAAGCATAATTAAAATAATTGCCGTAATAATACCAACACCAATTGATGTAAGCAACCGCTTAGATTCAATATCTCTTTGATAAAATACATAACTGATACCAGCAATTAGCATTATACCTGTATATAAATACCAGTATTCTTGGTGTTCGCCCCACATAATAAATAATATGAGATGAAATATAATGAAACTTATAATAAACCAAGTTAAAGCCTTCGAGATTTTATTCATTATAACTTACCTTCTTATTCAACAATCTTATATCGTTTATGATTGATAACAGTTTTTTCCGGTAAATCAAGGTCATTAAAATTTTCCATAATTGTTAAGTCAACAATAACAGAGTTATCGTTGATTTTTTCAACACGACCTCTTAATCCATCCATAAACTCAACAATGTTACCCACTTCTGCAACAGTCATTTTAAGTCCTCCTTAAATCATAACTAAATTATATTGTACTAAAATTCACTTAACAAATAAACTATTAACAATCAAAAATAATAAAATGTAACTTTAAGCCGATATTTAGAATGATTTGTGAGTATATAATTGGCATTTTGAGCAAAGTTAAGGCATAAATAAGTAGAGAATATATATAGATATAAGGGAGAGATTGTAATGAAATTCATTAGTAATAATAATATTACAGATCCAACTTTAAACTTAGCAATGGAAGAATATGTTTTAAAAAATTTACCAGCAGAAGAAAGTTACTTTTTATTTTACATAAATAGACCATCTATCATTGTTGGAAAGAATCAAAATACGATAGAGGAAGTAAATCAGACATATATAGATGCTCATAACATCGATGTAGTAAGAAGAATTTCTGGTGGTGGCGCTGTTTATCATGATACTGGCAATTTAAACTTTAGTTTCATAACAGATGATGATGGTAACAGTTTCCACAATTTCCAAAAATTCACTGAACCAATTGTTCAAGCATTACAATCTTTAGGCGTCAATGCTGAATTAACTGGTCGTAACGATATTCAAGTTGGACAAGCGAAAATCTCAGGGAATGCCATGGTTAAAGTTAAAAATAGAATGTTTAGTCATGGTACGTTGATGTTAAATAGTGATTTAGACGAAGTTCAGAATGCACTAAAAGTTAATCCAGCTAAGATTAAATCAAAAGGTATTAAATCTGTTCGTAAACGAGTAGCAAACATTCAAGAATTTTTAAATGACCCTTTAGAAATTGAAGAATTTAAAAAAATCATCTTGAAAACTATCTTTGGAGAAACTGAAGTAGAAGAATATAAATTAACGGATGAAGATTGGGAAAATATTGAAAAGTTAAGTAACGACAAATATAGAACTTGGGAATGGAATTATGGTAGAAACCCTAAATATAACTTTGAACGCGAGGAAAAATTTGAAAAAGGATTTGTACAAATTAAGTTTGATGTTAAACGAGGTAAAATCGAACATGCAAAAATTTTCGGTGATTTCTTTGGTGTCGGAGATGTCACTGATCTTGAAAATGCATTAGTTGGCTGTCTACACGACTTTGAGCACATAGAAGAAGCACTATCAGAATATGATTTATATCATTATTTCGGTGACATAGATAGACATGAATTAATTAGATTAATGTCATAAACGATTAAAGGACTATTCTTACATGTATGAGATGTTAAGAATAGTCCTTTTATGATTGCGTTATGGAATTCGAATCAATGTTATTCACCGAGAAATGCCTCCAAATTTTTGTATTCTGCCGTATATTGATTAAATGCTGCTTCATCTTTATTGACGAGTGCGTCATCTATAAGTTCTATGAGCTGTCGTTTTCTTACCTCTCGAAGTGCTTCATTGATAATTAATTCAATACCCAAATCATTGACAGTTGTGACAAACGCTTCTAAAGTTGTATGTTTAACATTAGTATTGTATTTCATAGAAACCACTACCTTTCTTTAATTTATAATAAGTATACATTTTTCTAATTTTGAAATCAATGAATATTCTGACTATTAGTTAAAAATTATTGTACATTTTCACCAAAATAATAACTTGACAACTCAGAATTTTATTATAAAATATCTTTATATCATTAATTGTATTTTTATATTAATGGTTTAAAACTTAATAAAGCGAGGTTTTGCTTATGTATTCTCAAAATATTTATGTGATACGCAAAGGAGACATGGTTATTCGACCAGCATTTGATGATGACGATCAAAGAAACGGTAGTGAAATAATTCGGTTTGACAAAACGCGTATTCAAAATCCTTTTAAAGTCCAGAAAATCATTGAACGCTCTTGCAAATTTTATGGTAATACTTATCTTGGCAAGAAAGCAGAGACAAACCGCATTACTGGCATTTCTAGTAAACCACCTATTTTACTAACACCATTATTTCCAACTTATTTTTTCCCAACACATTCTGACAGACAAAATGAAAATATTTGGTTAAATATGCATTATATCGAAAGTATTAAAGAATTAAAAAATCGTAAATGTAAAGTGACATTTATTAATAATGAATCTATCATTCTTCATGTTTCATACCACAGTTTATGGCATCAATATAACAATTCCATTTTTTACTATTACATGGTAGATAAACAATCTCGCATGATATCAAAAAATCCCGACCAACCAATAGATTATAATAAAGCCACATTGAATGTGTTTGAAGCATTGACACGCTATTCTTTATTTGAAGATAAATAAATTGTTTATTTTTAAAATATGCGGAATGTTTTATAAATATAGTGTAAATGTTCTGCATATTTTTTTAAGGTATCTATTGCAAATTAACTTAATCTTGTTATAATAATATTTGTGCTTGATATTCAAACACATACAAATTAATCCACAGTAGCTCAGTGGTAGAGCTATCGGCTGTTAACCGATCGGTCGTAGGTTCGAGTCCTACCTGTGGAGCCATTGGAAACGTACTCAAGTTGGCTGAAGAGGCGCCCCTGCTAAGGGTGTAGGTCGCGAAAGCGGCGCGAGGGTTCGAATCCCTCCGTTTCCGTTACTTGCTAAAATGGTATATACCATTTTAGCTTTTTTGTTTACTTATATATAATGAATGAGAATTTCACTGTTCTTTTATATCAATTTTAAAATTCTAAAAACCTTTCCTAGATAATCTTCTCTAAGAAAGGTTTTTATACTTGTTGAACTTATAATTAATTTATTACATAGCAATATTTACCTGTTTTTAACTACAAAATTATCACTACATGAAATACGATAATTCGGATCTCTTAACTTCTCTGCAATTAATGTACTCATTGTTTCATCGTACGATTCATGTATAATAGCATTTTTTAAATAATTCTTGTAGTTACGATAACAATAGTCAGTCATTGTAACTCTATAACTCTTAGTCAAATCAATTTGATCTAACATTACTCGTTGCCCAGGTTCTTGATTCATATCAATCTCATAATTGAATCCTTGCCACATTGTACATAACGTTTCATCAATAATTGTTAAGCTTAATTGCTCGTTAACAAAATCTAAATGTGAATAACTATACTCCAATATATCTTTGATATTTTGACCACTAATTGTCATATCCATTGGCTTATCTGGATATGGGTATGCATGATACAAATCTTCATTTCGAATCTGTCCACTCAACCCCTTCTCTCCGTTCATAGGCACGTGGACACATGTTATATCATTATCAAATGCAAG
>NZ_JACYHC010000409.1:0-6334 GCF_017152085.1 Staphylococcus sp. EG-SA-2 | reverse complement strand
GTTAACGTAATCGTTTCTAATGCTTTATGCGCTTTTAAAATAACTTCTGCAGCAGGTGCCTCATAAATTTCTCTTGATTTGATACCTACAAGTCTATTTTCTACATGGTCAATTCTTCCGATACCATGCTTACCAGCTAATGCATTCAACGTTAAAATTAAATCGTCTAATTCATATGTTTTGCCATCAATTTGAACTGGGATGCCTTTATCAAACGTTAAAATGATTTCATCAGCAGTATCTGGTGTTTCTTCTAAAGCATTTGTTAGATCGAACGCATCCTCTGGTGGCGCAGCATAAGGATCTTCTAAAATACCACATTCATTCGCTCTGCCCCATAGATTTTGATCGATAGAATAAGGTGAATCATGGTTGATTGATACAGGGATATTATGTTTAATTGCATAATCGATTTCTTCTTCACGACTCCATGCCCACTCACGTACAGGTGCGAATGCTTTCAATGATGGGTTTAATGCTTTAATGGCAACTTCGAAACGTACTTGGTCATTCCCTTTACCAGTACAACCATGTGCAATACCTACTGAATTTGTTTTCTCAGCAATCTCTACTAATTTTTTAGCGATTAATGGTCTTGATAAAGCTGAAACTAATGGATATGCATTTTCATACATTAAATTTCCTTTGATTGCATAACTTACATACTCATCACTAAATTCTTTTGTTGCATCAATAATATGACATTCAACTGCTCCCATATCTAAAGCTTTTTTATAAACGATGTCTAAATCTTTACCTTCACCAACATCTAGGCAACAAGCTACAACGTCGTATCCTTTGTCGATAAGCCATTGAACGGCCACACTTGTATCTAGTCCTCCTGAATATGCTAAAACAATTTTCTCTTTCATAAAATTCACCTCATTGTAGTTATCTGAATATTTCGTATGAACACATGATAGCAAACTTTTAATGAAAATAAAACCATTATTTTACATATTTATTCATAAAATGCGATAGAGATAGTTAGAGTTGTAAGTATAAATGCTTATTTATCAATGTTTAAAAGTATTTTAAAAAACATGCAAATTGTATAAAAAATGTTTGAGTGTTTGACGCCAGTTTGAAATGTTTGTTGAAAAATAGGTGTGAAACGTCACATAAATATCAATTTTATTGATTAAGTACAAACTTGTGAATTGAATCGCAAACGTAAACTTAGTAAAATTAAGATATTAAATGAAACAGGAGGCTTTTATAGATGACTCATATTCAATTAGATTTTAGTAAAACGTTAGAATTTTTCGGTGAACACGAATTAAAACAACAACAAGAAATTGTTAAATCAATTCACAAAACAATTCATGAAGGTACTGGTGCAGGTAGTGACTTCTTAGGCTGGGTTGATTTACCAGTTGATTACGACAAAGAAGAATTTTCAAGAATTGTTGAAGCATCAAAACGCATTAAAGAAAATTCTGATGTTTTAGTAGTCATCGGTATTGGTGGTTCTTACTTAGGTGCACGTGCAGCAATCGAAATGTTAACGTCATCATTTAGAAACAGCAATGAATACCCTGAAATTGTATTTGTTGGTAATCACTTATCATCAACATATACGAAAGAGTTAGTTGATTATTTAGCAGACAAAGATTTCTCTGTAAACGTTATTTCTAAATCTGGTACAACTACAGAACCAGCAGTTGCATTTAGATTGTTCAAACAATTAGTTGAAGAAAGATACGGTAAAGAAGAAGCACAAAAACGTATATTTGCAACAACGGATAAAGAAAAAGGTGCTTTAAAACAGTTGGCTACAAACGAAGGTTATGAAACGTTTATCGTACCTGATGATGTAGGTGGAAGATATTCTGTTTTAACAGCAGTAGGATTATTACCAATTGCAACAGCTGGAATTAACATCGAAGCTATGATGATTGGTGCTGCAAAAGCACGTGAAGAATTATCTTCAGATAAATTAGAAGACAACATTGCATACCAATATGCGACAATTCGAAACATTTTATATGCAAAAGGTTATACAACAGAAATGTTGATTAACTATGAACCATCTATGCAATACTTTAATGAATGGTGGAAACAATTATTTGGTGAATCAGAAGGTAAAGACTTCAAAGGTATCTATCCTTCAAGTGCCAACTACACAACTGATTTACATTCTTTAGGTCAATATGTACAAGAAGGCCGTCGTTTCTTATTCGAAACAGTGGTAAAAGTAAATCATCCTAAATATGATATTACTATTGAAAAAGATAGTGATGATCTAGACGGATTAAATTATTTGGCTGGTAAAACAATCGACGAAGTTAACACAAAAGCATTCGAAGGTACATTATTAGCGCATACTGATGGTGGTGTTCCTAACATGGTAGTGAACATTCCACAATTAGATGAAGAAACTTTCGGTTATGTCGTATACTTCTTCGAACTTGCTTGTGCAATGAGTGGATACCAATTAGGTGTAAATCCATTTAACCAACCTGGTGTAGAAGCATATAAACAAAACATGTTCGCATTATTAGGTAAACCTGGTTTTGAAGACTTGAAAAAAGAATTAGAAGAGCGTTTATAAAATACATTACTTCAATGATTAGTGAAGTTTGAAAAGATAGAACTAGACGTTAACTATTTAAAGCATATTTTCGAGGTTGTCATTACAAATGTAAAAATGTAATGACAACCTCGTTTTTATTTATATGCAAGAACTAGGTTACTAGCTAATGTGACAAGATGTTAAGAGAAAATTAAAGAAAAAATAACATCTGTCATACAATAATATTGTTATACTACTAGAGACTGATTTATTAGCATGATTACATGTTAATGTTTCTTTACTTAGTAATTAACTTTATAATCTAAGAATAATTATCTTCAACCAAAGAAAGGGATTGATGATTTGTCGTTTCATCAAGTAGAAGAATGGTTTGAGATATTTCGACAGTTTGGTTATTTACCTGGATTTATATTGTTATATATTAGAGCGATAATTCCAGTATTTCCTTTAGCACTCTATATTTTAATTAACATTCAAGCTTATGGACCTATTTTAGGTATATTGATTAGTTGGCTTGGATTAATTTCTGGAACATTTACAGTCTATTTGATCTGTAAACGATTGGTGAACACTGAGAGGATGCAGCGAATTAAACAACGTACTGCTGTTCAACGCTTGATTAGTTTTATTGATCGCCAAGGATTAATCCCATTGTTTATTTTACTTTGTTTTCCTTTTACGCCAAATACATTAATAAATTTTGTAGCGAGTCTATCTCATATTAGACCTAAATATTATTTCATTGTTTTGGCATCATCAAAGTTAGTTTCAACAATTATTTTAGGTTATTTAGGTAAGGAAATTACTACAATTTTAACGCATCCTTTAAGAGGGATATTAATGTTAGTTGTGTTGGTTGTATTTTGGATTGTTGGAAAAAAGTTAGAACAGCATTTTATGGGATCGAAAAAGGAGTGACATCGTGAAAAAAGTTGTAAAATATTTGATTTCATTGATACTTGCTATTATCATTGTACTGTTCGTACAAACTTTTGTAATAGTTGGTCATGTCATTCCGAATAATGATATGTCACCAACCCTTAACAAAGGGGATCGTGTTATTGTAAATAAAATTAAAGTTACATTTAATCAATTGAATAATGGTGATATCATTACATATAGGCGTGGTAACGAGATATATACTAGTCGAATTATTGCCAAACCTGGTCAATCAATGGCGTTTTGTCAGGGACAATTATACCGTGATGACCGACCGGTTGACGCATCTTATGCCAAGAACAGAAAAATTAAAGATTTTAGTTTGCGCAATTTTAAAGAATTAGATGGAGATATTATACCGCCTAACAATTTTGTTGTGCTAAATGATCATGATAACAATCAGCATGATTCTAGACAATTTGGTTTAATTGATAAAAAGGATATTATTGGTAATATAAGTTTGAGATATTATCCTTTTTCAAAATGGACGATTCAGTTCAAATCTTAAAAAGAGGTGTCAAAATTGAAAAAAGAATTATTGGAATGGATTATTTCAATTGCAGTCGCTTTTGTCATTTTATTTATAGTAGGTAAATTTATTGTTACACCATATACAATTAAAGGTGAATCAATGGATCCAACTTTGAAAGATGGCGAGCGAGTAGCTGTAAACATTATTGGATATAAAACAGGTGGTTTGGAAAAAGGTAATGTAGTTGTCTTCCATGCAAACAAAAATGATGACTATGTTAAACGTGTCATCGGTGTTCCTGGTGATAAAGTAGAATATAAAAATGATACATTATATGTCAATGGTAAAAAACAAGATGAACCATATTTAAACTATAATTTAAAACATAAACAAGGTGATTACATTACTGGGACTTTCCAAGTTAAAGATTTACCGAATGCGAATCCTAAATCAAATGTCATTCCAAAAGGTAAATATTTAGTTCTTGGAGATAATCGTGAAGTAAGTAAAGATAGCCGTGCGTTTGGCCTCATTGATGAAGACCAAATTGTTGGTAAAGTTTCATTTAGATTCTGGCCATTTAGTGAATTTAAACATAATTTCAATCCTGAAAATACTAAAAATTAATATGAAACAAATACAACATCGTTTGTCGGTTTTAATACTGATAAACGATGTTTTATTTTGTTAGTACCACAATAAAAGCTAAGTTCGAAATGAACTTATAATAAATCAATCACAATCACTTTGTGTTAAAATATGTGTCAAAGGAAGTGAGGGTTTGTCATGACATTACATGCTTATTTAGGTAGAGCGGGAACAGGTAAGTCTACGAAAATGTTGACCGAAATAAAACAAAAAATGAAAGCAGATCCGCTTGGAGATCCAATCATTTTAATTGCGCCAACTCAAAGTACATTTCAATTAGAACAAGCCTTTGTCAATGATCCGGAATTAAATGGTAGTTTAAGAACAGAAGTGTTGCATTTTGAACGATTAAGTCATCGTATTTTCCAAGAAGTTGGTAGTTATAGCGAACAAAAGTTATCTAAAGCTGCAACGGAAATGATGATTTATAACATTGTTCAAGAACAACAAAAGTATTTAAAACTTTATCAATCACAAGCAAAATATTATGGGTTTAGTGAAAAATTAACAGAACAAATTCAAGATTTTAAAAAATATGCAGTAACGCCTGAACATTTAGAACACTTTATTGCTGATAAAAATATGCAAACTCGAACTAAAAATAAGTTAGAGGATATTGCTTTAATATACCGTGAGTTCGAACAACGCATTCAAAACGAGTTTATTACTGGTGAGGATTCATTACAATATTTTATTGATTGTATGCCGAAATCAGAGTGGCTAAAACGTGCTGATATATATATTGATGGTTTTCACAACTTTTCAACGATTGAGTATTTAATAATCAAAGGATTAATTAAATATGCGAAGAGTGTCACAATTATATTGACGACAGATGGTAACCACGATCAATTTAGTTTATTTAGAAAACCATCGGAAGTGTTACGACATATTGAAGAAATAGCAAATGAACTCAATATTTCTATTGAACGTCAATATTTCAACCAATTATATCGCTTCAATAATCAAGATTTAAAGCATCTTGAACAAGAATTTGATGTACTTCAAATCAATCGAGTGGCATGTCAAGGTCATATCAATATTTTAGAATCTGCGACTATGAGAGAGGAAATAAATGAAATTGCGCGACGTATCATCGTTGATATTCGTGATAAGCAATTACGATATCAAGATATTGCAATTTTATATCGTGACGAGTCTTATGCTTATTTATTTGATTCCATATTACCGCTTTATAATATTCCTTATAACATTGATACAAAGCGTTCGATGACACATCATCCGGTCATGGAAATGATTCGTTCATTGATTGAAGTTATTCAATCTAATTGGCAAGTGAATCCAATGCTACGCTTATTGAAGACTGATGTGTTAACGGCATCATATCTAAAAAGTGCATACTTAGTTGATTTACTTGAAAATTTTGTACTTGAACGTGGTATATACGGTAAACGTTGGTTAGATGATGAGCTATTTAATGTCGAACATTTTAGCAAAATGGGGCGTAAAGCGCATAAACTGACCGAAGATGAACGTAACACATTTGAACAAGTCGTTAAGTTAAAGAAAGATGTCATTGATAAAATTTTACATTTTGAAAAGCAAATGTCACAAGCGGAAACTGTAAAAGACTTTGCAACTGCTTTTTATGAAAGTATGGAATATTTCGAACTGCCAAATCAATTGATGACAGAGCGAGATGAACTTGATTTAAATGGTAATCATGAAAAGGCGGAGGAAATTGATCAAATATGGAATGGCTTAATTCAAATCCTTGA
>NZ_JACYHC010000408.1:0-6412 GCF_017152085.1 Staphylococcus sp. EG-SA-2 | reverse complement strand
GCAACTTCAGCTTCTAATACTGCATCATAAAAGCGATTAAATTCATCCTCAGTCATAGGACAGTTTAAATATGCAGCTTCACCTTTATCATAACGGGACTTTAAGTAAACTTTATCCATATCAATAGATTCTTTTTCAATAATTGGAGCAGCTGCATCATAGAAATAAAGTTGATCTTTACCAGTAATGTCCACTATTTCTTGCGCAAGGGTTTCTGTAGTAAGTGGTCCTGTTGCGATAATTGTGTATCCATCTGGAATGGCATTAATTTCTTCATTAATAACTGTGATATTTTCATGATTTTTAAGTGTTTCAGTAATATAACCTGAAAAATCGTGTCTATCAACTGCTAATGCACCACCAGCTGGAACTCGTGCCTTATCAGCCGCTTCAATAATTATAGAATTCAATCTTCTCATTTCTTCTTTTAAAACACCCACACCATTAGTTAAAGCATTTCCGCGTAATGAATTGGAACATACAAGTTCCGCAAATTTATCAGTATGGTGCGCTGGTGTTTGTTTAACAGGTCTCATCTCTATTAGATTAACTTTAATTCCTCTTTCAGCTAATTGATATGCCGCTTCTGAACCGGCAAGACCAGCACCTATTACATTTACAGTTTGAGTCATTTCTATACTCCTTTTATTGTCATTTATGTCTTTTAATTATGTTGTTATGTTTATATTATCCGCACTTATTTAGATTAATCCATTACTATCTTTAAAATAAGATTCACTAATGATTCTATTTAACAATCTTAAAATGTCTCTAGGGAATAAAAATATTATTTCTGCGCTGCCTCTTTATAATCGCAATTTGAACATATTACTTGTGTTGTCTTGCCTTTTTTATTTTCAACAAGATATTGGTTACATTTTGGACAATCTCTTCCAATCGGCTTATCCCAAGAGATAAAGTCGCATTCAGGATATTTCGAACATCCATAAAAGACACGATTCTTTTTAGATTTTCTTTCTACGACGTCACAATCATTACATTTTGGACATTTAACACCAATAGACTTAACTATCGCTTTTGTATTACGACAATCCGGGAAGTTTGAGCAAGCCATGAACTTACCATAGCGTCCCATTTTTATAACCATAGGAGAACCACAAACTTCACAGTCTTCACCGGCTGGCTCATCTTTGATTTCAATCTTTTCCATCTCTTCTTCAGCACGTTCAACATCTTGTTTAAAGCTACTAAAGAAACCGTCTATTACTTTTCTCCATGTAATGTCGCCTTCTGCAATCTTATCAAGTAACGTTTCCATATTCACTGTGAATTCCACATCAATAATCTCTGGGAAGTATTCTTTCACTTGTTCATGAACTATTTCTCCCAACTCAGTAGGAACAAAACGCTTACTTTCTAATTTGACATAGTTACGCTTTTGAATCGTATCTATTGTCGGTGCATAAGTTGATGGTCGCCCAATTTTCAATTCTTCTAGTGTTTTTACTAATCTCGCCTCAGTATATCTTGGAGGTGGTTGTGTATAGTGTTGAGCTGGTTCAATTTGAGTTGCTGTGACTTTATCACCTTGCTCTAATTTAGGCAGTTTATTTTCCTTTTCGCTATCACTATCATCTTTAGTTTCTACATAAAGTGTCATAAATCCTTTAAACTTGATTGTTTGACCATTCGCTCTAAATTTAATGTCACCTTGTGTTATGTCTAATGAGACTGTATCAAGTATTGCTGGAGCCATTTGACTAGCAACAAATCGTTCCCAAATTAATTTGTATAATCGGTATTGGTCTTTCGTCAAAAATGACTTCATATCATCTGGCGTACGCATAGTACTTGAAGGTCTAATAGCCTCATGGGCATCTTGGTCACCTTGTTTCCCTGATGCTTTACGTTTAGAAGTGTAAGATTCACCGTATTTATCAGTTATATACTGTTTTGCTTCAGCTTTGGCAGTATCTGAAATACGTGTAGAATCGGTTCTCATATATGTTATTAAACCAATCGTACCTTGTTTTTTCAAATCTATACCTTCATATAATTGTTGTGCGACCATCATTGTTTTTCTTGCTTTAAAGTTTAATTTACGTGCCGCCTCTTGTTGTAATGTAGAAGTTGTAAATGGGTTTGCTGGATTACGCGTTTTTTCTTTTTTAGTCACGTTTGTAATTTCGAATTGATCTCCATCTAGTGCAGCTGTAATTTTCTCAACATCTTTTTTCGTTTTTAATTTAAAAGGTTTATTTTTATAATGAAGGAATTTAGCATTGAATTTTGATTTTTTGTATCTAAATTCTCCTTCAATAGTCCAATATTCTTCTGGTTTAAAGTTTCGAATTTCATTTTCACGGTCAATGACTAAACGAAGTGCAACAGATTGAACTCGACCCGCTGACAAACCTTTTTTCACTTTTTTCCATAGAACTGGCGAGATGTTATAGCCAACCAATCTATCTAATATTCGACGCGCTTGTTGTGCATCGACTAAGTTCATTTCAATTTCTCTAGGATTTTTAAAACTTTCTTTAACAGCGTCTTTAGTTATTTCGTTGAAAACAACGCGATTTTCTTTAGAATCTTCAAGCTCTAAAATTTTTGATAAATGCCAAGCAATTGCTTCACCTTCACGGTCGGGGTCACTTGCGAGAAAGACGTTTTTCGCTTTTTTTGCATGTTTTTTCAATTCTTTTACAACAGGACCTTTTCCGCGTATTGTTATATATTTTGGTTCGTAATTATCTTCAGTGTCGACACCCATTTGACTTCTTGGTAAGTCTCTGACGTGTCCCATTGAAGCTATAACTTTATATTTCTTACCTAAATACTTTTCAATGGTTTTTGCTTTTGCAGGCGATTCAACAATGACTAAATTATCTGCCAATGTCATTTCCCCCTCGCTAATCTAATTACTAAAGATAAATGATAAACGCTTAATTTTGCTTTTGTCAACGTTTTATATCTAAACAAATCATTTTCCCTGTCTATTTTTTATAGATTTTATTAAAAAATAAATTACAAAGGGTAACAAAAGAAATATGAAGCAACTCGTTATTTTTAGTTTTAAATATAGTAGTCTTCAAATATATCATTAGCGTTTAATACTACCTTAGCACCTTCTTGGATACGTAATAAATTACCTTTTGTCATAGGATTAAACATAGATCCAGGTAAAACATAAACATTTCTATTTTGCTCTAATGCAAAATCTATCGTGATGTGACTGCCACTTTGTTCCTTAGCCTCAGTAATTAAAACCCCTTTTGACAAACCGCTGATAATTCTATTGCGCTCAGGAAATCTATATTTAGCAATTGGTGTATGTGGTGGATATTCGGATATAACTAAACCTTTTTCTTCTATTTTATTTCTTAATGCTAATGTACTTTTGGGATAATGTGTTTGATGGCCAAAGGCTAAAACTGCAATTGTAGGGAGATTGTATTTTAAAGCTATTTGATGTGCCATTGCATCAGCTCCTTGAGCAAGGCCGGAACGGAAACAATTGTTAAATATTTGCTTTTATCATTTGATAATAAAAATTCTAAAGACTGTTGGGTATAACTTGTAGAATCTCTTGCACCTACTACTGCCAAATGATGCATATTATTTATTAATTTGATGTTCCCTTTATAGAAAAGAAGTAATGGAAATTGATATATTTCTTTTAATAGCACTGGGTATTCAGAATCCATATATGTAATGTAACTTACTTTTAATTTCTGCAGTTCTTTAATAATATCGTTATGATCAAGTTTTATAAAAGCATAGTATTTACGTAATAAAAGAACATTTTCTTCCCTATTCACCCATTCACATAAATAACTATCTTTTTTTCTTCCCTCCTCTTTAATTACATTAGGATATGCCATTAAAAATTGATGAATTTGTTTAGTCGAAAAGTGTGCCCAGTATAACTTAAGCAAAAATAGTTTAATCAATAAATCAACTCCTTTTTGTAATCATACAAAATCATATTCTATTTTTGTTTTACATTTCTAATACAAAAACATTGTCGATGTAATGTTATTTTAAGGAGTAAAAATACTGACTTAAAAAGTGAAAAGTATGTTGGAAAGAATTTAAAATTTCAATTTCCAACATACTTTATAATTAAACCTTATAAATAAGTTTTGCAAATTTATATAGAATTGGTCTTACTGGTTTGATGAAATCACCAATTAATTCTTCAACATGTGCATTAAAACCCTTTTTAAATTGTTGAACACCAAAATCATCCGCCTCATTACTAAAGACGCCTGTTATTCCATAAAAATTATACCTATTAATATTATGTGATTTTGCATATTTTATCATATGCCATTGTAGATGATATGCACCCATATACTGATTATATTTCGGATTTGATCCACTTGATAGATAATAAACTTCATCATCAGTACATATAAATAAAGCAGCAGCTAAATCCAAAACAGGTCCATCTTCTAATATTAGTTCTTCGGTTTTACTAATTCTATTATTAATACTAGATAATTGCATATTTAACTGATTTAATTTTGATTTATTTTTTTTAGAATTTGGATTTTCATTTAATGCTCTGTTCACAGTCATCATTTCATTTTCGATTTTCAATAATTGTATTTTTAATTTATCTTGATATTCATTAAGATTTATACAAGCTATCTTTAACATTGCCTTATCTTTATATATTTCTTGCATTCGTTTAAAATAATCTTCATTCATGAAATGAAAACCATGTTTTTCTTCAGCCATTTGAAACAATTTATAAAATCGATTTGTTTCTTCAATAGATAAATCTTCAACCTTAACACCAATCTCAATAGTCTTTTTTATATTTCTTCTAGTTTGGTATTCCATTTCTTTTAAAAGTTGATTCTCATCTTTATCTTTTAAATCCAATACAGAAATCCACCTAATTTGACTTTTATTTGAATATCCTGTTGTATAACCTTGATGGAGATACCCAATTTTCCCTAGCATCTTTACTATCACTGAATTATTATAATTCTTTATTATCCTACCATTTGCATCTCTTAAATTCTCTATTAAATATGGATCAACAAGAATAAATACTCCTCTATTTTTATAAATGAATTTAGATAATTCTTTAAAAAAGTAACAAACTAATTTAGCATCGAAATAATCAAGTAAAGGACCTCTATGAGAGTAGAAATATTTGTAGAATTTAAAAATTCGTGCCTCTGTTAATAAACATGCAGCTATAACTTCATTTTTATCATTCTTCACTCCCACAATATGTGCTTCATGATTTATTTTATTTCTATAATTATATAATTCTATAGACTGTGTATAATGTTTGAAGTGCTTTTTGGTGTAGTTGGTAAATTCTTCTTCACTTAAAGTTGAAAATTTCATATTTCAATGTCCTGCCTTCGATTTAAATTATGCTTTTTTAAATGGTCTAATAAAAATCATATCATTTTCATAATTATGAACAACTTTATGTGCAACCTCTGCTTTACGCCATCCACCATTATTCCAGTTTTGATCTAAACTTTGGAACTTCATTAATTTTCCATCATAATCACCATTTAAGACAATAGCTGTATGACCATATCCTCCACCAAATCTTCCACTAAAAACCACTAAGTCCCCAGGTTCAGCTTTGAAAGTTGGTGTGTTGTGATAAATTTTAGCTTCACTATTAAAATTATTTGCATATGGTATATCTTTAGCTCCATATCCTTTTAATCCATGACCATAAAGATGATTCCAATATACATTAACTAAATCGAAACATTGCCATCCATAACTACCGTCGAAATCCCATCCTCTATTCTCTAATGTTTTCAAATAATTTAATGTACTGCTATTACTATTACTTTTATTATTTGAAGACACTGTTTTTGGTTTTGGTTCTACTAATGGTGTCATTGGCACTTTTAATTTTTGACCAATAAATATTAAATTAGGATTTGCTATATTATTTGTATTTTGAATATTTGAAACTGTAGTTTTGTATTTTAATGCTATAGCACTAAGTGTGTCTCCTTTTTTTACAGTATAGATTTGTGTTTTTGGAGCTTCTCTAAAACTGTAGTAACCAAAGTAATTATTAGTAACTTTATTCGTTTTCTTCTGATTAGAATTTTGAGCTTCCAAGTTTGCAATTTTAATTTCTTTAGTAGGTTCATTGTTATTAATAACTAGATTGTTACCTTGGCTTGAGTTTTTCGGAGTATTTGAAATCTTTATATCTTGATTAATTTCATTTCCGTTTGAAATTGCTGATTTGTTGTCTAACTTTAAACTTGTGTCCGATGTTTTAACAGCACCTTCATTTTTTATTTTGTCTTTTGTCGTATTTTTATTAGCATTTAACTCTGATTTCGCGAATACATTTTGCTCATACCCTCTTGTAAAATCTTTAGATTTATCAATTTCATCTGCATATGCTTTGTTCGACATACCCAATGCCAAAAACATACCTATTGAA
>NZ_JACYHC010000407.1:0-6442 GCF_017152085.1 Staphylococcus sp. EG-SA-2 | reverse complement strand
ATTAATAATGGCATGAATGAACGCATGCTGTCTTAGTTTCAGGAATCGGCTAGAATATTAAACTTCCGTTCTTTGAATATTTTTTAATTTCTTACTAATATCATCCAGTTCATTCTTCGCCTTTTTAACCCAATCTCCTTGAGCTACATTATCAAATTCACCTTTAAATTTTTTGAAATGGCTACCTATATTTCACAGCTCACTTTAGATATCGAACTTGTTTCTTCAGAGTTACTTGTTATATTACCAGGTTTTATTTGATATTCAGTTTGACTCATAACTTGTATCCTCACTTGAAGTATATTGTACAGAATCTGTAAAATAAATGTTTTCTTCTTTATTTTCTACAAAGGTAAATTCTAGATTTTTTGACCCTACAGATGAGCCTTTTAAATCACCATCACCTTTTATTAATAATTTCGGAGCTTTGTTGGTTGGAATATTATATCTTTTTCGAAGTTGCTTCACATTGTAGTCATCGTTTTTCAATTGATATTTTGCGGAATAACTTGGAACATTAGGATTATATGAAATGTCACCATCTTTATAATCATTAATATCTTTAAAGTCACCGTATTGTACAAAGAATTTAAAGTTTTCGATTTCTTTTCTTAACTTGTCATTCGGTAGTGGCTTCGTTGGTATGATTTTATTATGTTCCATTTTTACCGGATACCTTTTTTCATCATCCTTTGGTCTGCCGTTACTGTCATCTGTCATTTCACTTATAAAATAATACCCTTTTGTGGTTCTAGTATTGCGATTGATATAGAGCACCATTCCTCTCGTTTCCATATCCTTACCTTTTGGCTCGATTACCATTTCAGAATTAACTATCCAAGTACCTTTATCACCCTTTTTAAATTCTTGATCTCGAAAGCCTTCTTTATCGTAAAAATCATCGAGATTTTTGGTTGGATATAATTTTAATGTTTGATTAAATGTGTCTTTAATTTGGGCGTTTCGACCATTTGTTTTTGTCATAATGACATAACCTACAATCAATATAATGAGTAATACCAAGCATATACCGAGCGTTAATTTCTTTGAATGAATCATCATTTCTCCACCTTATATTTTTAATATTGACTCAATCTTTAATTTATACAACTAAAGCGAAAAATTATTTTGAACACTTTATGAAATTTTTATTTCAAACTTCTATTAACCCTATTCAGTAGGTTTGAAATTAATACTATCAGAAAAATACACATTTTCTTCTTTATTTCTTATAAAGTTAAATTCTAGTTCTTTAGAACCTACGGATGAGCCTTTTAATCGCCATCACCTTCATACAGTTTGAAGTCATATTTACCAATTGTAAATGACGACTAGATGATATATAGTTCAAGAAACATCAAAATTCGTTAAAACATAATCAAATTTTATTATGTTCAAAACTTTATTTTCCAAAAAATAAAAAAGAAGTTAAACAAAGATTGGTTGCTTAACTTCCATTATTGAATTCATTAGTCCGATTTGACATAGATCCCGAAAAATAATGGCTAATAGCCACTTATAGTCGAGATTATGAACTATATAATTTATTTATTATTAAATGGATTATATACTTATTGTGTTTCTTAATACCTTTTTATACTTTAATATCTTGAATTTTTTTCTAAATCATTACTAATATCTTTTAATTCGTCTGTGGCATTTTTCACCCAAGCCCCTTGTGCCGCATTTTTAAAATCATCTTCAAAGTTTTTGAAATGACTTACCATTTGGTCAAGTAATATTTTCTCATCACTTTTCAGCTTATTTTGATGATCATGATGCATACGAACATGTTCAGGCGCAATAACCTCACTAATCTGTTCTTTTTCCTTCATTTGTTCCAATACTGCTAAATCTGGCAAACCACTAAAATCAAGTCCCACGCTTATTCATCTCCTTCAATTCTGTCAGATTGTTTTAGATATTCTCTTCTTAACTCATCTTTATAATCTTCTAATTTCATTTCGTGATGTCGGATACGTTGATTCGTTTCTCTATCGAAAGATTCTATAATACGTGTCATCCTGATCATAGCGTCTTCACTATAATTCATTTTATGTTTGAGATATAAGAAATGATCATACATTTGTTCACATTTCTTGCGTGTTTGATGTCTTAATTCATCAATTTGATTGAATGCATCATTCAATTGTTTTCTTTCTTCATCATAGGCATTTTCAAGTTCATTAATATTTTTATACGTAGTAAACATTACATCATCCCATCAATCTGGCTCGCTAACATTTGGTCATTAGAAACAATTGCTTCGATACTCTGTTTAATTTTTGCGATATAGCCATTACAATTTTTATAAACATCATTTAATTTCTTTATCTTATCATCAATTTTTCTTTTGGGATCTGTTTCAAGTTTACTTTCATACGCGCCACCTTTTCTTAATTCATCTATAACCTCTTCAGAGGTTAATTTTTCACCAATTTCATTTCCAACTTCTTGCGCTTTTTTCCAGTTGTCTCCAAATTTATGTGCCATCGCGTGATACATTTTTTTCAAATGTTGGCTTTCTTCATTCACTAATTGATTTAAGCCTTCGGCAATGGTTAGTGCTGTTAAAGCTTCTAATAATTGTTGTTGGGAGGAAGAGAGTGATCCACCCGTTGTTTGAATCCAATTCGCTCTTAACGTCTCTACTTTATGTAATCTATGCCTCGTTTGTTTACGAACGGATTTTAATGCTTTATTATTTTCGTCTTGGTAGCCTTTAACTTTGTTTAATTCAGCTAAGATTATAGCCTGTGTTCTGCTCATTAAAATACCACTCATTGCATGGCCTTCTCCATTTTTAAGTACTATTTTTTCTCCAGCAGTTTCATATAAATGATTGCGGACACCTGCATCTAATTCGTCTTCATCAGACACAAATCTTACAATGTGACCATCGTACTTTTCAATCAATTTTTTAAGTTCTTCTTGATCGGCATAAAGGCCGCTCACATCTTTGATCGCTAATGGAGCTGGATTATACACAACGATATGTTTAATATCATTACTCATACCTAAAATCATCGCATCTCTACCGCCCAGCGAATGTCCGGTAATAATATCAATATCATAGTCTTTTTTGATATTTTTGATAAAGTCTTGGGTATTTTTATAATGTGGATCTTTATCTGTGACGGAATGAAGGCCAATATTGACATCGGCCCCAATATCCTTTAGCGTTTCACTCGCATCTATATATCCTTGATAAGAAGGAACACCAAATGTTTGTTTTAATATTGCGTCTTTGTGTACATTAGTACCTGTCATACCTAAAGTAACTTTGCCAGTGTCTTTATTTAAAAAGGCGCTTGTAGTCGTACCTGTTTTGGGGTCCGTATAACTTTTAAGATATGAAAGATTTTTAGGGAAACTATTTTGTGATTTTAATATTTCTATTTGCGTTTGAATACTTGCATTATTTAAATCGTTATTATTTGCGTTTTCTATTTCATAACTTATACTAGATATTGCGCTTGTTTCTTCAGAGTTACTCTTTATATTGTCAGAATTTATTTGATATTTAGTTTTGTTCATGATTCATTTCCTCAGTAGGTTTGAAATTAATACCATCAGAAAAATACACATTTTCCTCTTTATTTCTTACAAAGTTAAATTCTAGTTCTTTAGAACCTACGGATGAGCCTTTTAAATCGCCAGATCCTCTCAATTTTAATTCAGGTGCCCTTTTGGTTGATATATCATATCGTTTTCTTAATTGTTGGACATTATAATCATCATTATTCAATTGATACTTTGCGGAATAACTTGGTACGTTAGGATTGTATGAAATATCCCCATCTTTATAATCTTTAAAATCTTTAAAATTCCCATATTGTACAAAGAACTTAAAGTTTTCAATCTCTTTTTTTAACTTCTCGTCCGTTATGGGCTTCGTTGGAATTATTCGATTACGTTCCATCTTGACAGGGTATTTTTTATCTTTATTATGAACGTATCCTTTTTTGTCTTCTGTTGTCTCACTTATTAAAAAATATCCCTTAGCTGTTCTAGTGTTACGATTGATGTAAAGTACCATCGCTCTGGATTTTAAGGCTCCTCCTTTTAATTGGATGTACATTCCAGAATTAATAATCCAAGTCCCTTTATCTCTTTTATCAAATTCTTGATCTCGAAAGCCTTCCTTATCGTAAAAATCATCAAGATTCTTGGTTGGATACACATTTAATGTTTGATTAAATGTGTCTTTAATTTGGGCATTTCGACTATTTATTTTTGTCATAATGATACAACCTCCAATCAATATAATGAGTAATACCAAACATATACCGAGCGTTAATTTTTTTGAATGAATCATCATTTCTCCACCTTATATTTATAATTCTGACTCAGTTTTTAATATTTACAACTAAAGCGAAAAATTGTTTTGAACAAATGAATTTAATTGTAATTATTTTGTATTTTAAATCTTCTTATCAGAATTATAAAACAATTAAATCAAAAGATAAAGTTTCTGTGATTTATTATTAATTTTAAGAGTTATCGTTATAATCTTTTACCTAGTGCTTTATGGAATTTTCATTCCAAACTTCTATTAACCCTATTCAGTAGGTTTGAAATTAATACTATCAGAAAAATAAATGTTCTCTTCTTTATTTTCTACAAAGGTAAATTCTAGATTTTTTGATCCTATTGATGAACCTTTTAAATCACCATCACCTTTCAATAATAGTTTCGGAGCTTTGTTGGTTGGAATATTATATCTTTTTCGAAGTTGCTTCACATTGTAATCATCGTTTTTCAATTGATATTTTGCGGAATAACTTGGAACATTAGGATTATATGAAATGTCACCATCTTTATAATCATTAATATCTTTAAAGTCACCGTATTGTACAAAAAACTTAAAGTCTTCAATTTCTTTTCTTAATTTATCATCAGCTATCGGTTTCGTTGGGATAATTCGATTATGTTCCATTTTCACTGGATATTTTGTATCTTTACTTTGTGCATACCCTTTACTATCTTCCCACAATTCTCTAACAATAAAATTACCTTTCGTTGTTCTAGTATTACGATTTATATAGAGCACCATACTTCTAGATTCCATTTTTTATCCTTCAGCTCAATTACCATCTCAGAATCAACAATCCAATTGCCTTTGTCGCCCTTTTCAAACTCTTGATCTCGAAAGCCTTCCTTATCATAAAAGTCTTCAAGATTTTTGGTTGGATATAATTTTAATGTTTGATTAAATGTGTCTTTAATTTGGGCGCTTCGACTATTTATTTTTGTCATAATGACATAACCTACAATCAATATAATGAGTAATACCAAACATATACCGAGCATTAATTTCTTTGAATGCATCATCATTTCTCCACCTTATATTTTTAATACTGACTCAATCTTTAATTTACACAACTAAAGCGAAAAATTATTTTGAACACTTTATGAAATTTTCATTTCAAACTTCTATTAACCCTATTCAGTAGGTTTGAAATTAATACTATCCGTAAAATAGATGTTTTCTTCTTTATTTTCTATAAATATAAACTCTAAATTTTTGTGTCCTATAGATGATCCTTTTAAATCACCATCACCTTTTAACAATAGTTTCGGAGCTTTCTTAGTTGGTATATCATACCTCTTTCTAAGTTGCTTCACATTGTAGTCATTGTTACTCAATTGATATTTTGCGGAATAACTTGGAACATTAGGATTATATGAAATGTCACCATCTTTATAATCATTAATATCTTTAAAGTCACCGTATTGTACAAAAAACTTAAAGTCTTCAATTTCTTTTCTTAATTTATCATCAGCTATCGGTTTAGTTGGGATAATTTTATTATGTTCCATTTTCACTGGATATTCTTTTTCTTTACTACGTGAGTATCCTTTTTTATCTTCCCATAATTCTCTCACAATAAATTCACCTTTTGTCGTTCTGGTATTGCGGTCTACATACAGGACCAAGCCTCTGGATTCCATATTCTTTCCATTTGTTTCTATTGTCATTTTAGAGTGAATTATCCAAGTCCCTTTATCTCCTTTTTCAAACTCTTCATCTCGAAAACCTTCTTTATCATAAAAGTCTTCAAGATTTTTAGTTGGATATAAGCTCAACGTTTTGTTGAAGTTTTCTTTAATTTGTTTATCCTTACTGCTTTCTTCCTTTTTCATTCCGCAAGCGCCTATAAAAACAGCTAATAATACTAAATACAGCCAAAGCCTCAACTTTCTTGAATGAATCATCATTTCACATCCCCATTTTTATTTTTGATGCAAAGTTAAGTTCAAATTCCAATATTAATAATACTAGAGGAAATTTTATGATTAAATCCTCGTGGATTTTAATTGTTAGTTGTATTTTTCACATATCAACATCACAAATTATTTAAAAAGCGCAAATATCTTTATAATTTTTATTGGCCTAACCAACTAATTAATTAAGATAAATTGCGCTTATATTTAAAAT
>NZ_JACYHC010000406.1:0-6448 GCF_017152085.1 Staphylococcus sp. EG-SA-2 | reverse complement strand
CCTAAAATTGCTGCGATTTGATCACTGAATGGTAAAGTAACTAAAATCACGATAAGTCCTAGTGCAATACCACCATAAATAGAGAAACTACTTACAAATTTACTCTTACTATAGTCTTTCGCACCTAATAAACGTGAAATATAAGTTCCTGCACCAACGCCAAATAAATTACCCAACCCCATTAAGATAGCAAATACTGGCAGTGTTAGAGAGATAGCAGAAATCATGTGGCTATCTTCTAAAAATCCTATAAAGTAAATATTTAATATGCCATAAATAACGCTTAATAAAGTCCCTATCATCATTGGCAATGAGAAATGCATCATCGCTTTAAATACTGGCGATTTCTCAAAATAATATAATTGTTCGTCTTTCATTGTTCAATACTCCTTGTCTTTTCCAATAATTAGCTTACTAACAATTAGATATCTAACTATAATATTAAAGATAAAGTGACTGATTTCTACCAGTCACACTTACCATTTATTGTAAACTAGATAACATTTTAGTTAAGTTTGCTTTCATTTGTTCATTTTCTTCTTCAGATAACTGCGATACGAGTGTTTGCTCCATTTCATCAAATATCGAAGTGAATGCTTCTACAAGTTTAATCCCAGAGGTAGTCAGTCCTATATTCTTTCTTCTCGTATCTTGTGCATCGACATAGCGATAGATCAGCTTTTTACGTTCAAGGTTCCTTAATAAATTACTGACAGTTGGACCTGTTCGTTGTAATGCTTTAGCAATATCATTTTGTGTCAGTCCATCTTGTTGATGTGCATAAAGATAACCTAACGTATGACCTTGCTCATTTGTAATATCAAATTGCTCTAACTTTTGATCAGCCTTTTGTTTCATCTCATGACTAATCATTCTAAATAAATACGAATAAGTGAATTCCATTTATTGCACCACCATTTCGTTAGATGTCTAACTAAATATACTGCGACATTTTTAAATTGTCAACATGAATATCTAATTTATTTTAAAAGTTCCTATAAAATCTTGCGCCATAAACATTTTGATATGCAATTTTTCGGATTAAAATATGAAAGAGATTGCATATCTACGTTTTTAAGAAATCGCTTACAATTACAAATAGGAGGATATTACGTTGTTAAGTTATAGACAAATCGAAATTTTGTATCTTTTAATTCATGAGCAAACGTTTATTCCAATCAATACCATTGCTAATCAACTTGGTGTATCACCTCGTACCATTCAATATGATATAGCATATATTGAGCAATATGCTGAAACTTATCATTACCAAGTCAGCCGTAATAAAGCTGCAGGCATCAAAGTAACAACAGCTCACGCGACACTATTAAATGAATTAGAGCACAATCTAACAAATCAAATTCATTTTTCAAAAGATGAACGACTCACACATATCGCTTTAAAGTTATTCGAAACAACCGATCCTGTTTCAACAAAGCAACTTGCGCAAGATGTTAATGTTTCGCGTCGGACAATTGCAGATGATATTAAAATGATTCAAGCCCAACTAGATCAATACCATTTAAAGTTAAATTATGTCCACAATAAAGGATTCAATGTTATTGGTGAGGAAGATCATTATCGTAAAGCGTATGCACACTTTATACATCAATATATGAAACAAGCTGCACCTTTTATAGAGGCGGATATCTTTAATTCAGAATCAATCGCATTGGTTCGCCGTGCCATTATTAAGACATTAAATAGTGAAAATTATCATTTAGTTCAGTCGGCTATCGATGGCTTAATCTATCATATACTCATTGCCATTCAGCGTTTAAATGAAAATTTTTCGTTCGATATACCTATCAATGAAATTGATAAATGGCGACATACTAATCAGTATGCTATTGCTTCAAAAATGATAGAAAACTTAGAACGCAGTTGTAATGTCACATTTCCAGAGTCTGAAATTATCTTTATCACGTTACATTTACTAGGCTCTAAAATGACCGAACATACAGCATCTTCAATTACCTTTGAATACCATGATTTATCGCAAAATATACATGAATTGATCACTTGTGTTAGCCAAGAATTAGGCATTGATATGTCAAAAGACAACAAGTTGCATACCAGTCTGATCACACATATCAAACCAGCTATACATCGTATTAAATACGATATGCTACAACCTAATCCTTTGAGGCAAGAAGTTATGCGTCGCTATCCTCAAATCATTGAAGCCGTTAGCAAGCATATTAGCCCAATTGAACAAGATGCTGCTATTCGCTTCAACGAAGATGAATTAACATACATTACAATTCACTTCGCATCAAGTATAGAGCGTGTTGCAACACATAAACAATCAATGATTAAGGTTGTCTTACTATGTGGTTCTGGTATAGGCACGTCGCAACTTTTAAAATCAAAACTAAATCATCTGTATCCTGAGTTTCACATTTGGGATGCCTATTCCATTTATCAATTGGAAGAAAGTCGATTATTGCAAGATAACATTGATTATGTCATTTCAACAGTACCTTGTGAAATATCAGCTGTACCAGTTATTCATGTCGATCCATTTATCAATCAACAATCTCGTCAAAAATTGAATCAAATTATCAATGACTCAAGAGAACAACGAGTCATGAAAATGGCAACTGATGGCAAGTCACTCGCAGATTTATTGCCTGAACATCGCATCATTATAAATGAACAACCATTATCAATTGAATCCGCAATTGCAGTGGCTGTGCAACCTTTAATCAATGATGGCATTGTCTATTCAAATTATACAGCTGCAATTTTAAAACAATTTGAACAATTCGGGTCATATATGGTCATTAGTCCACATATTGCACTTATTCACGCTGGTACTGATTATGTACAGAATGGTGTAGGTTTCGCACTAACATATTTCACTGAAGGGATTATCTTTGGTAGTAAAGCTAACGATCCCGTTCACCTTGTAATTACATTAGCAACGGACCACCCCAATGCACATTTAAAGGCATTGGGACAGTTAAGCGAATGCTTAAGCAACGACTTATATCGACAAGATTTCTTAGATGGGAATATTTTTAAAATTAAACAACACATTGCTTTAACTATGACAAAGGAGGTTTAATAACGTGTCATTAGACATTTTGTCAACAACACGCATCATTGTAAAAGAACAAGTAAATGATTGGACTGAAGCTATAACTATAGCTTCTCAGCCATTACTACAAGAACAAATTATTGAACAAGGCTATGTTCAAGCAATGATTGATAGCGTTAATGAACTTGGACCTTATATCGTTATCGCACCTGAAATTGCAATTGCACATGCAAGACCGAACAATGACGTACATCAAGTTGGTTTAAGTCTATTAAAGTTGAATCAACATGTGGCATTTTGTGATGAAGATCACTACGCATCTCTCATTTTTGTATTGAGTGCCATCGACAATCATTCACACTTATCTGTATTACAAAATTTAGCAACCGTACTGGGCGATAACCAAACAGTCCAGCAACTATTAACTGCAACAAATGCACAAGACATTAAAAACATTTTAAAGGAGCATGATTAATATGAAAATTTTAGTAGTATGTGGCCACGGTTTAGGAAGTAGTTTTATGGTAGAAATGAACGCACAAGAAGCACTTAGGCAACTTAATGCACCATCTGATATCGAAGTTGAACATAGTGACATTATGACAGCAAGTCCAGAGATGGCTGACTTGTTTATTTGTGGTAGAGATTTAGCTGAAAATGCCGAACGCCTAGGGGATGTCTTAGTTCTTGATAATATTTTAGATAAAGCTGAATTACAACAAAAGCTCTCAGAAAAATTACAACAACTTAACATGATTTAAAGGAGGTACGACCTATGCAAGCAATCCTTAATTTTATAGTCGATATTTTAAGTCAACCAGCCATTCTTGTTGCACTGATTGCCTTTATAGGTTTAATCGTTCAGAAAAAACCTGCCGCAACGATCACTTCAGGAACCATTAAAACGATATTAGGCTTCTTAATTTTAAGTGCAGGTGCTGATGTCGTCGTTCGATCTCTTGAACCATTCGGCAAAATATTCCAACACGCATTTGGTGTGCAAGGTATCGTACCTAACAACGAAGCTATCGTCTCACTAGCCTTAAAAGATTTTGGAACAACAGCTGCACTCATCATGGTCTGTGGCATGATTGTTAATATTTTAATTGCTCGCTTCACTAATTTAAAATATATCTTTTTAACAGGTCATCATACATTTTACATGGCTGCGTTTTTAGCAATCATTTTAACAGTCAGTCATATTAAAGGCTGGCTAACAATTGTTATCGGCGCACTCGTATTAGGATTAATCATGGCAGTATTACCTGC
This sequence comes from Staphylococcus sp. EG-SA-2, assembly GCF_017152085.1. NCBI lineage: Bacteria > Bacillati > Bacillota > Bacilli > Caryophanales > Staphylococcaceae > Staphylococcus > Staphylococcus sp. EG-SA-2. The sequence goes on along the minus strand of NZ_JACYHC010000406.1, from coordinate 2,136 downwards.
ATTACTCCAACCTACGATGCGAAAAATTACAGGGAATGACCAAGTAGCGTTAGGTCATTTTGGCTCAATCAGTTACTTTGCCGCAGGTGCTGTAGGTCAATTATTCAAAGGTAAGTCTAAATCAACGGAAGAGATTAAATTTCCAAAAGGCTTAAGTTTCTTACGAGAAAGTACAATTAGTATCTCGATTACAATGGCATTACTTTACTTCATCGCATGCTTATTTGCGGGCGTTAGTTATGTACACGAATCTATTAGTGATGGTCAAAACTTTATTGTCTTTTCTTTAATTCAAGGTGTGACATTTGCTGCTGGTGTATTTATTATTTTAACGGGCGTTCGTTTAATCTTAGCTGAAATCGTCCCAGCATTTAAAGGAATTTCTGAAAAGCTTGTACCAAATTCTAAACCTGCATTAGACTGCCCTATTGTGTTCCCTTATGCACAAAATGCAGTATTAATTGGATTCTTTGTCAGCTTTATTACAGGTGTCATCGGTATGTTTATCTTATTCTTATTTGGTGGCGTCGTCATTTTACCTGGCGTAGTTGCACACTTCTTCTTAGGTGCAACGGCTGCTGTATTCGGTAATGCAAGAGGCGGTATTAAAGGTGCTGTTGCTGGCGCCGCTCTAAATGGTATCCTAATCACGTTTTTACCATTATTATTCTTGCCATTTTTAGGCGAATTAGGTGGTGCTGCAACAACATTCTCAGATACAGACTTTTTAACTGTCGGTATCGTGTTCGGTAACGCAGTAAAATATATGGGATTATTTGGTGCGATTCTATTTATTATTATCGTAGGTGCGACAGCAATTTTATTAAAAGGCCGTCAAAAGCCACAGCAATAGTGTTAACGTAAATATATAAAACACCGTCACATATTGAGTGAATGCCTCTTTTATCAAGAGGAAAGCCACTTACTTATGGACGGTGTTTTTGTATTATATTAAATGAAATTTAGCCATACTATCAATTGCTGCTAAAATTGCTTCTTCTTGTGTCGCAATCGGTTCCCAACCAAGTAATGTTTTTGCACGTTCGTTACTTACATTGCGGTTCATATCTAATAAAAGTTTACCTTCTTTAGCTTGATGATTAAATTTAGCACCTAGACTCAAAATAAAGTCTGGTAATTTTTTAGTAGAAACTTTTTGAGCTATTTCAGGTCTCTTTTCTTTAATTAATTTTGCAATTTCCAACAAATTAATTTGTCCATCAGCTGTAGCAATAAATCGCTTGCCATTAGCCTGTTCATTTGTCATTGCCAAAATGTGTAGTTCAGCTACGTCTCTCACATCAACAACATTCAATGGAATTTGCGGTACACGTTTCATTGAACCATTCAATAAATTTTCTAATAAATGAAAGCTTCCTGAAACGTGTGCATCTAATGATGGCCCAAAAATTGCAACTGGATTGATTGTGGCAAATTCTACTGTTGTATTTTCATTCTCAACAAAATCCCACGCTGCCTTTTCAGCTAACAATTTTGATTTTTCATATACTGATAAGCCTGGTTCATCTTCATTTGTCCAATGACTTTCATTTGTGATTGAATTTTTATCTTTATTGCTAAAACCAACTGCACCAAAGTTTGCAGTCATCACCACACGCTTCACGCCAGCATGTTCTGCAGCTCTTAAAATACGTTGTATGCCTTCAATGGCAGGCTTCGCCATCACTTCTGCATCGTCTGTTTTACCGAAAAACACCGGAGATGCTACACTCAAGACATATTTACAATCTTTCATTGCTTCATCCCAATGTTCATCTTGTGATAAATCCGCTTCGACAAACATTAATCGCTCTGTGGAAATGCCATTGTCTTGCATTGTTTTAATTACTTTATCAGCTTTACTTAAATCACGTATCGTTGTTTGTACCTCATAACCTTGTTCTAATAATCGTGAAATAATTCGCATGCCAACAAACCCTGTACCACCGGTTACTAATACTTTATTATTCATCACATAATCTCCTCTTTGTGTCTATTGATTACTCATTATAGCAGTCATTATATTTTGACGTATATAAATAGACTTTAGTAGCTAGTATTTAATCTTACTTATATAAATGAAAATGAATTTATTCCTTTAAAAACTATCATTAACCATTTTCAAATACCCAATCA